>JAZREH010000038.1:0-1968 GCA_045660705.1 Acutalibacteraceae bacterium | reverse complement strand
CGCAATTTGAGTGGTACCGCGGATGTATTGTTAACACCCGTCTCAAAGCAAATGCTTTGGGACGGTTTTTTATTTTTCGCAAAAGAAAGGGAGTAGACAGTATGACTACCAATACAGCAAAACAACAGTTAATGGAGATTGCTTCGCGAATAAAGGAAATGCGCGATATTATGGGCTGGTCGATTGCCGAAATGGCAGAAAAGACACAGGTAAGCGAAGAACAGTACATTACATTTGAAAACGCAAATGCGGATATTCCCTTTTCTTTTATTCATAAGTGTGCGTTGGCGTTTGATGTGGAACTCACCGAACTTTTGGAGGGGCACTCTGCGCGTCTTTCAAGTTATACCGTAACCCGAAAGGGCATGGGTCAGGCTACCGCAAAAGAGGACGGCATCGACATTAAAAACCTTGCACCGAAATTCAGGGACAAAATTGCCGAGCCGTACTGGGTAAGATATGAATACTCGGCTTCGCAACAAAATAAGCCGATTCATCTTACCACGCACTCGGGTCAGGAATTTGACCTTGTTATGAGCGGTTCACTTAAGGTGCAGATTGGCAACCATACCGAGATACTTAATGAGGGCGACAGCATCTACTATAACAGTTCGACCCCTCACGGTATGATTGCAATCGGTGGTGAGGACTGTGTTTTCTGTGCCGTTGTACTCCCAGGTGAGGATACCAAGGAGGAAACGGTAAGGCGTAGTATTGCCTCGGCAAAGGACGCTGAAAGACTTGTGTGTGAAAAGTTCGTAAAGACGGTTGAAAATGAAAACGGCGAACTTGAAAATATCGAGTTTAAAAACACCGACACCTTTAATTTCGGTTTTGATATCGTTGACGGTGTTGCCGATAAATATCCCGATAAACTTGCAATGCTGCACATTGACAAGAATAAAAACGAAAGACACTTTACATTTAAGGATATCAAGCGCGCTTCTAATCAGTGTGCAAACTATTTTACCTCGCTTGGAATAAAAAAAGGCGACAAGGTAATGCTTGTCCTTAAAAGACATTATCAGTTCTGGTTCTGTATGGTGGCACTTCACAAAATCGGTGCGGTGGCAATCCCTGCTACAAACCAACTTAAGGAACACGATTTTGAATACCGCTACAATGCGGCGGGTGTAAGCGCCATTGTCTGCACCGCCGACGGCGATACCGCCGAAATTGCACAGCGCGCCGCCGATAAGTGCGAGTGTGTAAAAAACCTTATTATGGTTGGCGGAAAGCGTGACGGCTGGCACGATTTTGACAGTGAATACAAACTGTTTTCGGGCAAGTTTGAACGCGCTGAGGATACCTCGGCAGGTGAGGATGTCGCCCTTATGTTCTTTACATCGGGAACGACGGGTAATCCCAAAATGGCGGCACACAAACACACCTATGCGTTGGGTCACTTTGTTACTGCTAAATACTGGCACTGCTGTGAGCGTGACGGTCTGCACCTTACCATCTCCGACACAGGATGGGGAAAATCGCTGTGGGGCAAACTTTACGGTCAGTGGCTTTGCGAGGGCGCAGTATTTGTTTACGACTTTGACCGCTTTGATGCTGATGAGATACTGCCTATGTTTGCGCGCTACAACATTACAACATTCTGTGCGCCGCCTACTATGCTTCGTATGCTTGTAAAGGGCGACCTTTCAAAATATGACCTTTCTTCAATTCACCATATGACTACGGCGGGTGAGGCGCTCAACCCCGAAGTTTTCCGCCAATTTGAGGAGGCAACGGGTCTTCAGATAATGGAGGGCTTCGGTCAGACCGAAACCACACTTACCATTGCAAATCTTTGCGGTACTACACCGAAAGTCGGTGCTATGGGTAAGGCATCCCCGCAGTACGATATCGACATCGTTGACCCCGACGGTAATCCTGTTGCCGACGGTGAGGTTGGCGAAATCGTTATAAGAACCAAGGACAGTGTGCCCTGCGGTCTGTTTAAGGAATACTATCTTG
>JAZREH010000037.1:0-8075 GCA_045660705.1 Acutalibacteraceae bacterium | reverse complement strand
GGCATTATTATATTCATAAAAATTCTGTATTCCGAACAACCGTCGATTCGCGCCGCCTCAATTATTGCCGAGGGAATCGGCTCCATAAACTGCTTCATAAGAAATACGCCGAGCGTTGTACCGAGTGACGGCAGAATCATCGCCCAAACGGTATCAATCATATGAAGACGCGCAATAATTATGTACTGCGGCAGGAAAGTAACCGTACCGACAAACATAAGTGAAAATTCAATAACCTTGAATATTACCTTTTTGCCTGGGAAATCGTTTTTAGCAAGCGGATATGCACACATAGATGAAAAAATAACGTGCGCTACCGTAATAACGACGGTCATCGCCACACTGTTGAACAGGTAGCGTGAAAAGGGCATATTAAGGTTTGAGGTCAGTTCAAACAACTCTTTAAAGTTGTCAAATGACGGGTTAGTAACCAAAATCTTGGGTGGGAAAATGAATATTTCATTGTACGGTTTAAGCGAAGACGAAACAGCATAAACAAGCGGTAAAACAAGGAATACACCGACAAGTGTCAGTATAAACCATACAAGCATATTTCCACCCGATGAACGGATATATTTCTTTGCGGCAAATGTGTCGGTCTGTCGCGACTGCCGCAATGCCTTAAGTATCTTTGTCATATGCGGCCTCCTTAATTTCCGACACGTGCAAGCAGACGCTTAACAAGGAAGTTTGAAAGCGCCATAAGCAGGAACAAAACTGTGGCTATCGCACAGGCGTAGCCCATCTCATAACGGGTATTGCCGACATCGGCAATGTGCAGAACGATAGTGTCCGCTGCATACTGCGGACTCGGACTTCCCGCAAGTGCCTGTGTAACGCCACCCGCGGAAAACGACGAAACAATCTGCATAACCGCACCGAACAGAAGTTGCGGTTTCATACTGGGCAGGGTTATATACCATACCTCCTGAAGTCGGTTATGGACACCGTCCATAACGCCCGCCTCGTAAAGTGTGCGGTCAACGCCCTGAAGACCCGCGATAAAGGAAAGGAATCCTGTACCAAGACTCATCCACAACTGAACAACGATAACGACACCCAGAATCAGATTCGGGTCGGTAAGCCAACCTGTCGGCTCGTCAATTAAACCGAAGCGCATCAGCGTACCGTTTACGATACCGTAACTGTCGGCACTGAAAAAGAATGTCCAGATAGCATATGCCTGACCCGAAAGAACGGGGGCGTAGAATATCGCCGTTACAACCGAACGGGTGCGCGGACCAAGGTCGTTTATCAGCCACGCAAAGATAAAACAGAGCATATAACTGATAGGACCTGTGATAAGCGCGAAAATCATAGTATTCTTAAAGGTGATAAGAAATACGCTGTCCTCAAGAAAGAGCCTTAAATAGTTGTCCCAACCGACAAAACGGGGTACATTAAGGCAGTTATAATATGTGAAACTCAGAAAAATTGCGACCAGAACAGGCAACAGTGTAAAGACCGTGAACATAGTCAGAAACGGCGCCATAAGGACATAGTTATGCCGACCCACATAAAAGCGGTGACGCAGACTGAGTTTATTTTTAGTTTTATTCTGCATACTCAAACTCAATACGCTTCCTTTCAAGTTCACTGTTTATTTCCTTATTCCACGCACTTAAGGTCTGACGCGCGTTGGAATTGTCGTAATATACCTCATTAAAGGCGTTGCTTATATTTCGTGTGGTGTAGTAACTGCCGGGGATTTCCTCGGTTTCGCGCACCTTTTCCCACTGGGAAAGCAGTGCCGAAGATTCGGCGTTGGACCACGCAATCTTGTTCATCGCGGTGCGGCTTGCAGGGGTAGCACGCGCAATGGTTCCAAGCATTGATTCAACCTGATTAACATATCTTCCCTGCGTATCGCCGTTGACCCACCATTTAAGGAATTCCCATGCATCCTCTTTATGCTTCGCATTTGCAAGCAAAAGGCAGGCGGCACCCGATGCGGCAGATGTATTGTTAATGTTTCCGTTTTCGTCCATAATTCCAGGTATTTCCGCCATACCCCACATATTACGGATTTCGGGCGCGGTGGCATAAAGCTGATTATAGAAGGCATAATCAATTATAACAATCGGTGACTCACCCGTTCTGAAACGGTTGTAGTCATTTTTATAAAGCGGAATACCGTACTGTGTGAACATATCGCACCACATTTTAAACGCTTTATATGAGGTGTTTGTGTCAAGTGTGGTGGCAGTAAGTTTCTCATTATAAACCGAGCCGTTCATCTGGAACAGCAGTGTGTAGAAGATATCGGCAGGTACACCGACATTCATATTGTTGCGCTGCAAAGTTTCGGCAACCGCATAAAGTTCATCCCATGTTTTAGGAAGCGGCAATTCAAGTTCTTTTAAAATATCCTTGCGATAGAACATCATAAGGAAGGTCTGTGATACAGGCAGACCGTAGCACTTATCCTTATAGTAATAGGGTGTGAGCGAACTGGGTGAAAAGTCCTTTATAACCTCATCAAACCCGTCAAGTTCGTTCAGCGGCATTACCGCATTACGGACGGCAAGGTTTACGGGTTCGCCCCTTACAACCGAAAGCGCAACATCGGGACCCTTATCTGCCATAACCGCCGCAAGAAGCGAGGTTGTCGAGATGTTTGCATTGACCTTAATTCCTGTTTTTACTGTAAAATCGCTGTCGATAATGGTCTTAAGAACACCCGCTGTATCGCGGCTTCCGTTAAGCCATATATAAAGCGCCTCTTTTTTATCGTATGTATTGCCGATACTTGTATAATCGCCGACAAATGAGGATACAAAACTCTTTACCTTGAAACCGAAACTCGTCCAGAACGAATCCTCGGTATCAGGAAACTCATCATCGCCGCCGACAATATATATTTTATCAAGCATAAGGCTTTGGTGACGAAGTTCAAGCACCCATGATGCAAGTGCCGATATATTGGATTGGAAATTGCTTATTCGCATAGGAATGGTGTCAGGTTTCTTAATAAAACTGCGCAACTGTTCATAAACGCGGTCAAGCGATGCCGACATACCGCCCTTGCCGCCCGTTATCTTTTGCAGACGCTCGGAAACGGCTTTAAGGGTCTCGGCACACTCCTTCATAGCGTCCATCATTCCCGGTATATTTTCATCAAGATAATAATCGCGGTACATATCGGGGTCGGTACCCGTTACCATAATTATATCACTGTATATTTCGTCAAGTTTTTCGACCGTACTGTCGACGGTTGCTATATCGTCAGACAGTTCGGTAACGGTAGGTGTAAGGGTTATGGTGTGGCGACCTTTTTTAAGGTTGAACATAAAGGGGTCGCTGTCACCAAGCACCTTAAGTTGCCAATCACCCGAATACTTAAAACGGATGTCGGAAAGTTCGTCAAAAATCTTTTCACCGTCAATTTCGATACTTCTTGCGGTATAAAGTCCGCGCAGGAAGTTCTGACGGAAACGAAGACCTATTTTATAAAGACCGTCTTCGGGGACGGTAAATTCCCAAGTAATCGACTCCATAGGAGATGCCCAACCAGAGCCGCCGATTGTGTTAAGGCGTATCGCGTACGGATCAATCGGTGTGTTTGCAGTACTTGTTTTATTGGCGGTCGGATAAAGGGTCGGACTTGTCTTGCTGTACGCCTTTTCAGCCTCCATCGACACAAGAACATCCTTTGCCTTGTCGCCGCCGTTTGAGTCACTGTACTCTTTATAAGATAAAATCTTTTCGGGGTTTTCAAAAGAAATACCGCCAATCGCAACGGGGTCGCGCAGGGCAACGAATTTAACCGTATGCTCGCCCGCCGCAAGATTAAATAAATACGGGTCACGATTTGCACCCGTATCGTCGCGCAGATAAAAGTCTATCCATTGCGGAGTGTCAACAGCGGTCGGAATAACCTCGTTACCGCGGTTATCGGTCTGAAAATCGTTATCGTCGGCACTTTTATATGTTTCATCTGCAAAAATTCTTGGTACCGATATCTGTGCACACTCCGAAAACGGCATATCGCCGTCTACATAAACCTCAAATTCGGGATATGAAATAGAACCATTCGATATGGGAAAATAGTCGAGGTTAAGTTGATAAAGACCCGCAGTTTCAACCGAAAACTTAAGTTCAACCGAACCCTTTCCGCTTTCCCAGATAAGGACGCCGTCCCTACCCTCATATGTGCCGTAGGTAATGTCTGAATCATCGCTTGCAATAAAGTTTTCAAGCGCTACTGTGTTTTCGCCGCTTGGCCGCGCAGTCTCCCCTACTGAATTTATGTACTCGTAGTATGAATTCTCAGCGGCCGAATAAGAAAGGGCAGACGAAGCCACATTCTTTTCTTCGTCTGCCGCAACTCCAAAGACCGTTGCAGATTCAGAAAGCAATAATAAGGTGGCAATCAGACCTGTTATCAACCTTTTCTTGACATTCCTCATAATCATTTACAACGCCTTTCGTTATTTAAAGTTTATTATTTTTTTGATGCCGCACGCAATTCGTTCGCACGGTCAACCTCTGCCTGAAATGCAGCATAGTACTTTTCAAGGCAGGTAGTCCACGGAGTACCCCATTCTGCGATTTCATCAAGCATAGAGAACATTCCCGATGTATCCCAGTTGCCGACACCTTCCATTCGTGACGGAACGGGTGTAAATTTATCAAAGTCCTGAAGTTCCTCAATGAGTTCCTTCTGTTCTTCGGTGTAGAATACGAGTTCACTATTTATCTTGTCGTAAACAGGCTTATAGTACGAACTGTACTGAAGTATTTTTCCGCACAAACTGTAAGCAATCGCACCACCGGGGTTTTTAGCGCCTGCGGCAAGCCAGTCACCGCTTAAACGGCCGGGAACAATGTACTTGCTTGCACCGTCCATCTTGGGCGAGGGTGCGAACTCCATTGTTCCGTTTTCATAAAATTTGCTGTAGTTCTGAATCTGATAGTTTTCTGCCCAGTGCATTGCACAGGTCTGGTCGGCAATTTTACCGCCTCTTGAATTGTCGCCCGATTTACCGATGTTCTGAATCAGGTTCATAGCGCTCGAAATTCTCGCACTCTTCATATTATTGATGGCGGTGCCGTCTTCGGCAAACTTAACAAAGTCCTCACCGCAAGAAGTATATATGTAAAGTTCATCGTAGTAGCAACCGAAAACTTCGGGTGTGCCGTCGCCGTTGGCATCAACGGTAAGTTTTTTGGAAAGTTCCCTGAACTTACTCCAGGTCCACTTGCCCTCACGGTAAAGTTCAAGCGGTGTCTTTTCGCCGATATCGGTAAACATTTGCTTGTTATATATAACAACACCATTATTTATGATTTTTCCACCGTTAATAAAGTAATGCTTTCCACCGATAGCAAGCGACTCCATCTGTTCGCGGATATCGTCATAATACTTTGACTTCACATCAACATGGTCGTCAATCGGCTGAACAACATTGCTGTAAACAAAACCGGGGTCGTCCGCCGATTTATAGAAGATGATGTCAGGCGACTGACCCGAAAGCACCAACTGTGCCGCCTTGGTAGGCAACTGCTCATATGTGGTGGTTATAAATTCAAGTGTACAACCATAGTACTTTTGAAGAAGCAAGTTTACATGATGGAAAGTTCTTGCAGGGTCTGTAAGGTATTCTGCCGGATGCCAGTTAAGATATGTAACCTTATCACCTGTAATCTTTACATCAGGAAGATTAAGTTCCTTTTTTAACTCATCAAGTGTGGGTTCCTTACCGCCTTGGCCGACGACATCGTACTTACCGCCGCCGATAACTTCGTCGGAAGATGTTTTACCCGAACCGCACGCCGCACAGCAAAGCACCATAACAAGGGCAAGTGCCACACAAAGTATGCGACCGAACATTTTCTTGCTCATTAAATGTTTCATAAAAAAACTCCTTTTCGGTTTAAAATCAAAACAGACTCGTGCCTGTTGTACACCTATGATACCACACTAAAAAATCGACTGTCAATACAAAATAGACGATTTTTTAACAAAAATATAAAAAAATACGGGAGATATTAACCAACTGGTTAAACACCTACCCCAAAAAACACCAAATTGGTCCTTTTTTAGTCAGTAGGTATTTACAAAACCTAACATTTTAAATATAATGTGTACAAAGGCATATAAAATCGGAGGGTGATTATGAAACGAAATCTTCTTGCGTCTATACTTATCCTTGCAATCTTTTCTTCAACTGTGTTTTTACCGTGTCGCATATCAGCAACCGATAAAATCACATCAACACCTATATGTCAGCAAAAATATGTCGAAATCGGAAATAAGCCGCAAATACTGACCGACAATGCCGTTTCTACCTTTACCGCAACAATGAACTACCGTCACAAACCCGATGGTGTACTGTCGTTTCAGTATGATGCGGGGTATCCCGTTTACACCTGTGATTTTAATAACGGTGAAGTAATTGATTCGATTACCGAAACTGGAACGGTATTAAACCAAGACGGTAAATTCACACTTAAAGGCAACAAATGGATGCAAACCGCAAATCTTGCCGAAGATATGTGGAACTTGGAAATGAGTTTTGATGTCGAATACACACATACTTGGAGCACTCCCCGCGTTTATTTCCGCGGTGAATGGATGTATCTTGAGTTTATGGGCGCAAGCCAGTCAAACAAAGAATCGGACTCAACCGAAAACCGAATAATGCTTCACAACCGCCGCAACAATGATAAGATTTTTTCTACCATAAACGCCAACGGCAAAAACGTGCGGGTTCTGGCGGTCGACGACAGCGTTAAGGTATACGTCGACGGCGTTCTTGCAATTGATTACACCTATCCGCCAAACCTTGGCAAACGTGCAGGTCCAATATACATTACAAATACCGAAGTTGTCACCACCTACGACAATATAATAATATATGCTCTGCCCGACGGCGACGATACATATTATCAGGTGGATATCGGTGCAGATACAAAACTGTACCGATATACGGGTGATACTAAAACCCTTATTGCCGAGGGTTTAGGACTTAACGAAAACCGCGACTGTCTGCTTACACTTAAACGGTGCGGTGACTCGTTTGAAATTTCAGCCGACGGCACTACTCTGCTTACCGCCGACTGTGGCAGCGGCAATACCCCCTACCCCTGCGGTCACATACGGATTTTTTCCTCAGCACAAAGCGACAGTGTTTCAGACCTACATATATATAATACAACCGAACTTGAATTTAACAATAATTCGGTAAAAGCGCTTGCAACCCAAACAGGCGCCAATCCCGACCTTGGCGTATTAAGTCAAACAGGAAAAAACAACGATGCTACCGTAATTTTTAATGACGACGGCAGTTTTATGCTGAAATCACCAAGCGAAACCAATGCATCTATGACCTCCACAGGAATTTTAAATCGCGATTATTCGGACGTTTATATTACATTTGATGTAAAGAACAACCGTCCCGACTATACATCAGATTACTTCTATTTTGCAGGGTACAATTTAGAGTTTGGAATAAAGGCAAAAGGCTCTGCCCCTATTCTTAAAGTAACCGACCCTGACGGGGAAACCGTTGCCTGTAACAAGACATACGGGTATTACGCAAACGCCGCAACATATACAATGGAATTTATCCGCCGCGGCTACCGTATTGAGGTATATTACTACCCCAAAGGCGGCGAACGCACCCTGTTTTTTGAGGATTTTTGTTTTAACCAAGGTATGACCAATTTTAGTATCTGTAAAAAGCAGGGCAACGTTACCTTAAGTGATTTTACGGTTTACGACAGTATGCCGATTGCCACACCGAAAGAGTCTTCGGGATATGTCTTATCTGATACAGTTGTCGCCGCAATTCCCTTTGGAATCACTGTTTCAGAGTTTAAAGAAAATATGTCAAACGGCGACCTTATAACGGTGTACGACGGCAACCGCGCCCTTAAAGATTACGATACCCTTACAGCGGGTTGCAGGGTGGAATACAGCGGCTATCGCATCAGATACACAACCGCCACCACATATGACCTGAACGCCGACAGGCACATTGATATAAAGGATATTTATATTGCACAAAAGGCTCAAAGCGGAGTTCAGAGTGAAGTCGAACAAATCTGTGCCGACACCGACCGAAACGGCA
>JAZREH010000036.1:0-3923 GCA_045660705.1 Acutalibacteraceae bacterium | reverse complement strand
GAGGGTGCCACCGCTTGGGAAAGTTTCTGGTTTGTAACATTCCCGATGGTAAGTCCGTTCCTGCTTGTAAACATTATCTATACAATTATCGATACATTCACCGATTCGACCAATCAGGTTATGCGCGAAATATTTGACCTTGTATCAAAAATTGAATATGAACGCGCATCGTCATTATCACTTGCATACTGTGTCCTTGTTTTGGTGGTTGTTGTTATTGTTTATCTTATTATGAAAAACCGCATTGATTATGCAGAAAAATAGGAGGTGCGCCTTTTGGAAGAAATCGTTTTAAAATCATCGGGTAACAGTTTGCAAAAAAAAGCGTTCGGTAAAAAGGCTGCCGCTTTCCTGTTTTCGTTTTTCAGGGCGCTGTTGCTTATAGGCTTAAGTTACATAGTGCTTTATCCTATAATTTTTATGTTGAGTACTGCACTTCGCGGCGCTGAAGATTATTATGACCCTACAGTTATATGGTTACCTGTTCATTTTTCGCTGGAATCTTTTGTCGATGCGGCAAAACTTCTTGAATACGGAAAGACTTTAGGTTATACTTCATTTATATCAATAGGTTCATCTATAATTCAGACGGCAATGTGTGCTACGGTCGGTTACGGTCTTGCAAGACATAATTTTAAAGGCAAGATGCTGATACTTATTGGTATTATCCTTACCATTATCGTGCCGACCCAGACTATTATTATTCCTCTTTATGAGCAGTTCAGATTCTTTGATTTCTTTGGAATCGGCGGTCTTATAGGAAAGATTTTCGGTACCGAGTTGTCGGTCAATATTACAAACACGGTATGGGTTTATTTCTTGCCTGCACTGTTTGCAAACGGTCTTCGTGCAGGACTCTTTATCCTCGTATTTATGCAGACCTTCCGTGGATTTCCTCAATCAATTGAGGAAGCGGCATTTATCGACGGTTGTAATTCTTTCAGATGCTATGCATCGATTATTGTTCCGAATGCTATTAACTCGGTCGTTACAATTTTCCTTTTTTCGTTTGTATGCCACTGGAACGACTATTACTATTCAGGTTTGTTGATGGGCTCCGCTTCAACGCTTTCATTGGCGTTGCGTTCGATCTCAGGAACCGCAAACTCTATGTACAGCAATCTTGTTGACCCCGTTGCGAATGCCGTTCGCGTTCAGGCGGGATGCTTGTTGGTAATTCTTCCTGTTCTTATCGTTTTCTTTATTGGACAGAAGTTCTTTGTTGAAAGCGTTGAGCGTACAGGAATGGTTGAATAAATTTTTACAGGAGGTTAAGTGAATGAAAAAAATACTTTTCAGAATGCTGTCTGTGTTTATGTGCCTTGTACTTGCAGTTTCGCTTGTTTCTTGCGCTAAAAGTGACAATGGCGAAAAGGCGAGTGACAGTAATGTTGTGTCGCGTGTCGTACTTGATGCAGAACACCCGTATATCGAACATAACGGTGCGCCGTATCTGTTTTACGGTGTTCAGGTACGTCTTGACTGGATAATGCAGGATACAGGTGGCGACCTTAATTATGTTGAGGATGTGTTAGCCCACGCTAAAGCCGATGGCTTTAACACGGTTGTAATTCCCATCTGGTGGAATTACATAGAACCGAATGACGGCGAATACAACTATGATTGGCTCGAAATCTTTTATAAATACCTTAATAAGTATGACCTGTTGGTACAGTGGCTTTGGTTCGGCACCAACTCCTGCGGTGGAGGTACACCCGCACCAAAATGGATTAAGGCGGATACCAAAACCTATTGGCAACTTGAGGATGTCGAGGGCGTTTGGTTCAACTTTTCGTGTGAAGCGCTTTTAAAACGCGAGGCAAAAGCGCTTGGCAAAATGATGGACTGGATTGCCGAAAACGACAAAGACAGACGTTGCGTTATGATTCAGGTTAATAACGAGGTTGACCAAGGCGCTAATATGTTCCAACCCGACCAGACCGATCAGGTTGCGGGCGAGGAATTTTTAGGACACTGGTGGCAGACCAAGGAAGGTCACGACCAATATTGTTGGGTCGGCGGTCAGCGTGAAGAGTTTTTCCACTATCAGGATGTTTTGGGTCAGGCGGTACATAACAGTAAATACAACTGTGTTACCCGCGTAAATGTCAGCGGTGCAGGTAGAAATACAATTCCTGAAATTGCCGATGACTATGATGACCTTATTGCTACTGACGGTATTGATATTGTAGGTGTTGACTGTTATACTTCTACATGGGATACACTTGAGGGTTATATAACTTGGGCGGATGACAATGTTACTCATCTTGCCGAGGCGTCATCTACCTATCAGTTCGGTTATACTGCCGCGAAAATGTTCTCGCTTGGTGCGGGAATACTCCCGTACTGTTATAAGGGTGACCGAAACGGCGGCGGTATGTATAAGCAGACAGGCAGCTATAGAAACTGGGAGGAACTTGAAAGCACACCTTGGATGCGCTCTTTCAATCAGATGATTAACAAGGCTCTTCCGCAACTTGCCGCGGCTGTCCCGAGCGGTACTGTACTTGAGTTTAACGGTGAGCATCAAGAGGGTCAGATTAAGGCTACAAGAACGCTCAACGGCACCAAGATTATCTTTACACACGAAACCGATGCACTTGGTATGGCATTCCCGATAAGCGATACTGAATGGGTACTTATGGCAACCGATGATAATGCGGTATTCCAGTTTGGTAATACCGTAAAGGTCGAAAACGCCACATTTGGTAAGTTTGACGGCCTTGATTGGAAGGCGCAGAATGTTGCTAAATTTGAAGATAATACCGTTACGCTGCAGGCTTTTCAGGTTGTAAAAGTTGATGTTTCAAACAAGAAATAATATAGGTTTAAATTTTGATATTATTCAAAATTAAATATATTTAAAAGGAGTTTTTTGATTATGAAAAAAAGTATTCGCGCTTTATCATTGGTGCTGTGTATAGCACTTGCTGCCAGCCTCTTTGTAGGTTGCGGTGGCAAAAAAACAGGCGGCAAAGGCGACGGTAGTGACGATATTTCAAACTTTAAGGGTTCAAAAATCGTTATGTACGCCGTTAGCGACGGTGATGATTTTATGCGTGGTTTTAACCGCGCAAAGGATATGTGGGAAGAAGATACTGGTGGTAAGGTTGAACTTGTCGTAAGTGGCGCCGACTGGAACGCCCGTTTCACAAAACTTACCACACTTATTGCTACAGGTGAACAACTTGACGTATATTGGTCTTACTTTATGGATTGTCCGTCAATGGCTATAAAGAATGTTTATATTCCTGTTGATAAATACCTTGAAGAAACCGATCAGATTGACCTTGATATGAGTAAAAAAACATTTGGTTTCCAAGGCAAAACATACGCATTCGCAACTAAATATAATTACCAGACTATGGTTATTCTGTTTAATAAGACACTGTTTGAAAACAATGGTGAAACAACCCCGCTTGAGCATTACAAAGCAGGTAACTGGACTTGGGAAACCTTCCGTCAGACCTGTATCAATATGACACAGGACCAGAACAACGACGGTATTATAGACCAGTACGGTTTCGGTACTTGGTTGCATCATCTTTTCCTTCCTACTGCGGGTCTTGCTGACTATATTGATGATGATTTGAAACTTACGCTTGATAATCCGATTTTCGCAAAAACAGCACAGTTTATTCAGCAGTGCGGTTTCCAGGATAAGAGTTTTGTCCCCGATGTATATGGCGGAGGAGATTACTTCCTTGGCGGCAACCTCGCTATGTACGGTGAGCGTCCGTCTTATATCAGAACATATATGGAGCAAGGTCTTACCGACGAGATGGACTTTGCGCCGTTCCCGCAGGACCCCGATAATAAATCCGATATAAAATATACCGCTTGGGTTGAGGGTATGTCGATTTTGAGCACTACCGCCAATGCCGATGCTGCTGCTAAATACATAAAGGACTATTGGGCACCCG
>JAZREH010000035.1:0-5422 GCA_045660705.1 Acutalibacteraceae bacterium | reverse complement strand
CCGTCGGACAGGGGAACAATCGATAATGCCGAGGTACTTGATGTTCAGATTGATAAAGACGGTGTGATAACCCATATCTGTGATGCGCCTGTCGGGTCGTATCCGGTATGCGGCAGGATTGATTTTGAACGCCGTTTTGTTTTTATGCAGAACCATACGGGGGAACATATAGTTTCAGGAATCGTTCATAAACTTTACGGTCTTGACAATATTGGGTTTCATTTAAGCGAGGACGAGTTTGTCACACTTGATTTTAACGGTGACCTTACCCGAACACAACTTGACGATATTGAAAAGCGCGCCAACAAAATCGTGTGGGACGGTGCGCCGATACAGGCGTACTATCCGTCGGCAGAGGAACTTGAAAACATATGCTACCGAAGTAAAAAGGAACTTGACGGCGATATCCGTATTGTATCGATAGAGGGCTGTGATGTCTGTGCCTGCTGTGCGCCGCATGTAAAGGATGCATCGTCGGTAGGAATCATAAAACTGCTTGACACCGAAAAAATGCACGGCGGCACGCGGATTGTTATGAAATGCGGCAGATGGGCGCTTTGCGATTATCGCCTTAAATACGCTAATATTGCGGGAATTTCGGCGATTACAAGTGCTAAACAGGAGGATACCGCCGACGCGGTTGAAAAACTTTACGGTCAACTGACCGCCGAAAAACAGCGGGTGTCGGCACTTAAAAGGCGGCTTATTGCCGAAATGGTAAAGACCGCCGACCCCGACACGGGCGCTGTTTTTGAGGACGGGCTTGACACAAAGGAACTGCAACTTTTTGCCGACGGTCTGTATAAGGCGTACGGCGGGATAAAGGGTGCGTTTTCTCCCGTAAATGACGGTTTTTCATTTGCGATATGCGGCGACAGCGAAAAACTTAATACTTTTTTTGCTGATTTTAAATCGAAATTTACCGTTCGCGGCGGTGGCAGAAACGGTATGGTTCAGGGAAATGTGGTAGCCGATGCAGATAAAATAAAATTATGCTTTTAATTTTAACGGTTTTATGTTAAAATAATTATTTAGAATAAAAGAGTATAGGTGAGTATATGAACTGGACAGAAATAAAGGTCAGCGTTCCCGTCGAAAACACCGACGAGGCGGCGGCGATTGCCAATATGACGGTGCCGTACGGAATCTACATTGAGGACTATTCCGATTTGGAGGAACAGGCGCTTGAAATCGCGCATATTGACCTTATTGATGAGGAACTTGTAAACAGTGACCGCACAAGGTCGGTCATTCATATCTATGTTTCGGAATGTGACAATGCCGCCGAGGCGGTGTCCTATCTTACCGAACATCTTGCCGCGGCGGGAATAAGCGCAGAGGTGTGCAGTGAAGATACCGACGATTCCGACTGGAACGAAAACTGGAAAAAGTACTTTAAAGCGTTTGATGTGGGCGAAACGCTTGCCGTCTGTCCAAGTTGGGAAACATACGAAAACCGCGATGCGCGTACCGTCATAAAACTTGACCCCGGTGCGGCTTTCGGTACGGGCACACACGCAACAACCTCGCTTTGTATGGAAATTCTTGAAAGAAATGTTACCGGAGAAACCACCGTGCTTGATGTCGGTACGGGAAGCGGCATACTTTCGATTGCTGCTCTGCTTCTGGGCGCAAAATCGGCAATCGGTGTCGATATTGATGCACAGTCGGTCCGCGTTGCACAGGAAAATTCGGTTATAAACGGGGTCAGCGACCGCGCACAGTTTGAGGTTGGCGACCTTGCCGAAAAGATAAGCGGAAAATACGATATTGTATGTGCTAATATCGTTGCCGATGTTGTTATCCGCCTTTTTGATAATGTTGCCGATTTTATGAAGGATAACGGTATACTTATCGTGTCGGGCATAATTGATATGCGTGCTGCGGATGTCGAAAACTCCGCCGCGGCACACGGCTTTACCATAAAAGAAAAGTTAATGCGCGAAGAATGGTGCGCATATATACTTACCAAATAATTTGTACGGAGGAAATTTATGCTTGAATTTGAGCAACTGAAACTTCGCCTTACCGCCCTTGACCCCGATATAAAGGAACTGCGGAGCGCGATAGGGTACGACGGTCTTATGCGTGAAATCGAGGAACTTGAAGCCAAGGCGGCGGCTGAAGGCTTCTGGGACGACCTTGAAAACTCGCAGGCGGTACTTCAGAAGACGGGAAAACTTAAAAACAAGGTCGAAACATACGACAGGATAACAGGCTCGTATGAAGACCTGCTTGTGCTTATCGATATGGGTGACGAGGAGGGCGACTTATCGCTTGTTGAGGAGATTTCGACATCTATCGAAACACTTGAAAGCGATGTTGCGGGTCTTAAACTTCAGACCCTTCTTATTGGTGAATACGATATAAACAACGCCATCCTCACATTCCACGCGGGTGCGGGCGGTACCGAGGCGATGGACTGGGTTTCGATGCTTGTCCGTATGTATACCCGTTGGGGCGAGCGCCACGGTTTTGCTGTTAAGGTGCTTGACTTTCTTGACGGTGATGAGGCAGGACTTAAAAGCGCTACGGTACTTATTGAGGGTGAAAACGCCTATGGCTATCTGAGGAGTGAATCGGGTGTTCACCGACTTGTGCGCGTATCGCCGTTTGACGCGTCGGGAAGACGGCATACATCCTTTGCATCTATCGAGGTTATGCCCGAAATCAGCGACGATATCGAGATTGAAGTTCGCGAAGAAGACATAAAGATGGATGTTTTCCGTTCGTCGGGTGCGGGCGGTCAGCACATAAACAAGACCTCGTCGGCTGTTCGTCTTACACATATCCCGACAGGCATTGTGGTCGCCTGCCAGAATGAGCGCAGTCAGTTCCAGAACAGGGAACAGGCAATGAAGATGCTTAAATCAAAACTGCTTGAGATAAAGGAAAGGGAACACCTTGAAAAGATTGAGGATATTAAGGGTGTTCAAAAGGAAATCGCGTGGGGCTCGCAGATACGCTCGTATGTGTTTATGCCCTACACAATGGCAAAGGACCACCGTACAGGTTTTGAAACGGGCAATATAAATGCCGTTATGGACGGTGAAATCGACGGATTTATAAATGAATACCTGACCGCCGCTTCAAAGGGCGAACTTCAGGGATAAGGAGAACAAGAAAATGAAAAAAATTATTGCTGTACTTTGCATACTCACAATGCTTTTAACACTTTCTGCCTGCGGAAAGGAAAAGCGTGAACTTTACAATTTAAAACTTTCAAAGTATGTTGATGTTGCCGACTATAAGGGTATCAGCGTTGACACAAAATCCGATAAATTTAAAGAGTTTTATGATGCCGCAATAAAGTCTGATGTCGAAAACAACGACCTTTATCAGACTAAAAACGAGGGCGTTGTTGAAAAGGGCGACATCGCAAATATTGATTACGAGGGTAAAAAAGACGGCGTTGCTTTTGAGGGCGGCACTGCCAAGGGCTACGACCTTGAAATCGGTTCGGGCTCGTTTATCGAGGGTTTTGAAGACGGACTTATCGGGGTAGGGATAGGCTCGACCGTTGACCTTAACCTTACATTCCCCGAAAATTACGGTAATGAGGAACTTAACGGCGCGGCGGTTGTATTTACCGTTAAGGTTAACTATGTCAAGACGGCAAATGCTCTTGAGCCGGAGGATTATTACAAAGACCTCGGCTTTAAGGTTCTTCGTGAATACACCGACGATGTTACAAAGCGTGCGGTAAAGGCGTTTATCCTTGATAAACTGATTGGTGAATCGAAAATCAAGGAATATCCAAAGGCGGATGTCGACAAACTCTATAACACACAGTATGAGATGATGGATAACTACTATAAGAGCAGTTACAATATGGGTATTGCCGAACTTATCGAGGCACAGGGTCAGACCGCCGAGGAGTTCAAGAGCAGTATGATTAAAGAATCTATTCATCCGCTTATGGACGAACAGATGGTGCTTTACGCCATTATGGATAATGAGAAGATGAAGGTTACAAGCGACGAGGTCGAGGCGCAGATAAATAAAACCCTTAAAGAACTTTCGGGTGTTGACCGCGAAACCCTGCTTGATTATTACGGAAAATATTATTTTGAGCAGTCGGCAGTAAGCGAAAAGGTTACCGAATATCTTTACAATAACGCAAAGATAAAATGATAAAACTTTATAGGGCGTTTACCGACGGCTTTGACGGTGACGAACTTAACAGGGTTTATGAAAAACTGTCGGTTGAGGCGCGTGCGCGCGTCGACGGGTACAAAAACGGGCAGTCGCGTAAAAACTCGCTTGTCGGTCATTGGCTTTTGATGCGCGGTGTAAAGGAACTTTTTGGCAGGGAGGACTGCGAGGTTTTTTACACCGAAACGGGAAAGCCCTGCCTTGGTTTTTGCAAATTCAGTATTGCGCATACCGAAAATATGGCGGTATGCGCTTTTTCCGATACCGAAATCGGCATTGATGTTGAGTTGTTGCGTCCGATAAAGGTGCGTGACGGCTATCCGTTCTTTAACGAAAAAGAATGTGGGTTTGTAAACGCAGACCAAACCGAGCACGATACCCGTTTTATGCGGATATGGACCCGAAAAGAGGCGTATGTCAAGATGCTTGGCAGTACAATGTCAAAAGACGGCGGCATCGATGTGTCGGATAAGGTTTCGGGCGCTGTGTTTTCGGAATATGATTTTGGACGGTTTATAATTACGGTCTGTGAGGCGGAGGGAAATTAGATGTCAAAAAAGGATAACGGTACTAAAAGTAAAATCGTGTCGGCGGCGTGGAAACTGTTTTACGAGCAGGGATATGACAATACTACGGTAGATGAAATCGTGGCGCAAAGCGGTACATCAAAGGGTTCATTTTATCACTATTTTGACGGCAAGGATGCGCTGCTTTCCTCACTTTCGTACCTGTTTGATGAAAAGTATGAGGAACTTAAAGGTCAACTTGACGGTATGACGGCGATTGATAAACTGATTTTTTTAAACCGCGAAATATTTATGATGATAGAAAACAGTATATCGGTTGACCTGCTTGCCCGCCTTTTGTCAAGCCAACTTATAACGCGCGGTGAACGGCATCTGCTTGACCAGAACAGGATATATTATAAACTTCTGCGCAGTATAATACTTTCGGGTCAGCAGTCGGGAGAAATCAAAAACGAATTTTCGGCAAACGACATCGTAAAGGCGTATGCAGTGTACGAACGTGCGCTGATGTATGACTGGTGTATATGCGGTGGCGATTATTCGCTTTGTCGGTATTCGGAGGGTATGATGCGGCAGTTTCTTAACGGATATCTTGAAAAATAATTTTTATTACATATTTTGGTATAGACTTTAGTCTAATTAAAAATCGCTTAATATAAACTAAAATAAAACGCAAAAAGGATAAAAGTTTAAAGTTTGGTCTAAACTTCGTTTCCTATTGCGTTTTTTGTTTTTGTGTG
>JAZREH010000034.1:0-5646 GCA_045660705.1 Acutalibacteraceae bacterium | reverse complement strand
TGTTGTCAATACTACTTCAGAACAACGCCGAACGCGCCAAAAAGGTAATTGCCGAATTCAAGCCCCGTTTTGAAAGCAAAAAGGCATATATTGAATACATTGAATCAATCTGTTCAAGCGGCGACCGTATCGTTTACGGTGATGACGGTACCGCAACGGTTAATATTAAATAAGGCGTTTTGAAAATAACTGTTGACTTTAGGGACAAATACTGTTATAATGTTGTGTGCTAATCGGAAAATTATGTCTGATTTGGCTCCTTGCTTCGCGCAAATGCCGAAGCCAAATGTCCAAAAGGAGGTGCAACGAAATGACCAATAAGTATGAGGCTTGTCTTGTTTACTCGGTTGCTGGCGGCGATGATGCCGTTAACGCACTCAAGGAAAAGTTCAATGACCTTATCGCCAAGAATGGCACGGTTGAAAATGTTGACGAATGGGGTAAGCGTCGTCTTGCCTATCTCATCAACGATGAAGCCGAAGGTTACTATGTGTTCACTACATTCACAAGTGAACCCCAGTTCCCTGCCGAACTCGAGCGTATCGCCGGTATCACCGACGGTGTTCTCCGCGTTTTGGTAATCAGAAAGTAATGGAGGAATAACAGTATGTTTAATGTAGTTATACTGACCGGTCGTCTTACTGCAGACCCCGAACTCAAAACTACCCAAAGCGGAATTCCCGTGACTTCATTCTCCATTGCCGTAAACCGTCGCTTTAACCGCGCCGGTGAAGAACAACAAACGGATTTCATCAACATTGTTGCTTGGCGTCAAAGCGCCGAATTCATCGCTAAATACTTCAAAAAGGGTAGTTTGATTGGTATCCGCGGCAACATTCAGACCCGCAGATATGTCGACAAAAACGGTAACAACCGTACCGCTTTTGAGGTTGTCGTTGACGATGTCCAATTTGTTGAATCCAAGCGTGACAACGCCGCTCCTGTAGCAGATGCAGGTATGCCTGTTGCTCCCGCCGCTTCGTTCAGCAATGCAGGTGCCGATGATTTTTCTGAAATCGGCGGTATGGATGATGACCTTCCGTTTTAATCCGACCTAAACCAATTGGTCCCAAATTCAGATAAGGAGGAACTTTTCGATGGAAAAGATGGATAGACCCGGACGCAAGAAGACACGCAAAAAGATTTGCCACTTCTGCACCGACCGTGTTGAGCAGATAGATTACAAGGATGTTGCAAGACTTCGCAAGTTCATTACCGAGCGTGCAAAGATTCTTCCCCGTCGTGCTACCGGCACCTGTGCCGCACATCAGCGCGAACTCACCGTTGCTATCAAGCGTGCCCGTCAGGCCGCTCTTCTGCCCTATACAAACGAATAATTAAGGCAAACTTACACGCCCGTCCAATGGACGGGCGTTTTGTTATACTATTTTTCAATAACGGCGATATAATCGGCATATGCCTTTTCCCAATCGGCGCTGTTTTGCGGTTTATAAGTCTTTACTTCGGTCGAATTACTTACGGCGCGACGTATTTCGCCAAGGTCGGCAAGTTCGCCAAGCGCACTGTAAACCACCGCGATATTTCCCATAACGGTGGCCTCGGTAGGACCTGCAAGAACATCGACATTACAGGCATCCGCCGTCATCTGGCAAAGCAGTTTGTCCTTTATTCCGCCGCCCAGAATATTTATCTGTTTATAAACCCTTTCGGACAGTTCACCAAGTTTGTTAAAGGTATATTTATACTTCATTGCAAGACTCTGATATATACAGCGCATTATTTCGCCGCGTGTCTGCGGAACATACTGATTTGTGCGCTCGCAGTATTCCTTTACCCTACGCGGCAGATTGCCCGCCGTTTCAAAGGCAGGGTCATCAACATCAATGAAGCACTTAAACGGTGCGCATTCAAGCGCCTCTTTTTCAAGGACATCAAATCCAACCTCTTCACCCTCGCGGCGCCACTGACGGCGCGATTCCTGAATGAGCCAAAGTCCCATTATATTTTTAAGGAAGCGTATGGTGTTATCAAAACCGCCCTCGTTAGTAAAGTTAGCCACAGCGGCGGTTTGGTTTATTATGGGTGTCTTGCTTTCGATACCGAAAAGACTCCAAGTACCGCAACTGATATACACAAAATCATCGAGTAAACTTGGCGTTGCGGCAACGGCAGATGCGGTATCGTGCGATGCACAGGCAACAACAGGAACACTTTTACAGCCAAGTTCCTCACAAATTTCGTCAGACAGCATTCCGTAAACGCTTCCAGCCTTTACAACAGGTGCAAACACACCGCGCGGCAAACCCAAACGGTCAATAAGTTCAAAATCCCATTCCTTGGTATAGGGATTAAGCATATTAGAGGTCGATGCAATCGTTTCCTCCTCCTTCATAACGCCCGTAAGCATATAGGCAAAGAGGTCAGGCATCATCAGAATTTTATCAGTGCGAGAAAGCAGTTCGGGTTCATTATACTTTAAGTACATCAGTTGATAAACGGTATTAAAGCGCATAAACTGGATACCCGCGCGCTGATAAAGTTCATCTTTTGATATTATCTCATCAAACACCTTTTCGGGTATATCCGCGGTACGGGTGTCGCGGTAATGCACAGGATTTGCAAGAAGATTGCCCTTTTTATCAAGCAGACCGAAATCGACACCCCAGGTATCAATACCGATTGCATCAAAGCCACCCTCATTTACCGCCTTTGTAATACCCGTCTTTATTTCAAAAAACAGGCGCAACACATCCCAGTACATTGTGCCGCGAACAATAACAGGGTCATTTGAAAAGCGGTGTATTTCACGCATTTCAATCTTTCCGTCATTAAGGGTAGACAGCATTGCCCTGCCGCTTGATGCGCCAAAATCAAAAGAAAGAACCTTTTTCATAGAATAAAACCTCACACAAAAAACTATATATTTTGATTATACAACAAAATCCCGTATTGTTCAAGAAAAACAACACGGAGTCTTTATTTACTGTTTTTTAATCCTTATTGCAACACATATTTTGCACTTTTTTACAAAGTATTTTATTTGACAAGTGATAACTTTTAAGGTATATTAAAATAAAAAACTTTTACAGGAGTGTTTGTTTAATGTCCAACATCTGGCACGATATTTCGCCCAAGCGCATAACCCCCGAAGATTTCATTTGCGTTGTGGAGATTTCAAAGGGTAGTAAAAAGAAGTACGAACTTGATAAAGAAACGGGTCTTATAATGCTTGACCGTATTCTGTATACCTCGACCCATTATCCCGCAAACTACGGTTTTATTCCCCGCACCTACGGTGATGACGAGGACCCGCTGGATGTCCTTTTGCTGTGTTCGGAACCGCTTGAACCAATGTCACTTGTACGCGCATTCCCAATCGGTGTTATTTCTATGATAGATAACGGCAGAAACGACGAAAAGATAATTGCTATCCCGTTCGGTGACCCCACATACAATCAGTATACCGACATCGAACAGTTGCCGAAACACATTTTCGACGAAATGCGCCACTTCTTTAAGGTTTACAAAAACCTTGAACACAAAACCACCGCCGTTGATGAGGTTATGGCGAAAAGCGAAGCCATAAAGATTATAAAAGAAGCCATCGACAGGTATGTGGAAAACTTTTGTAAATAAATATAACCACCGGTTTACCGGTGGTTATATTTATTTCAGTCGTTTAAAAATATCGGATTTGACCACGCGTGTTTACCGTCTTTATCTATGACGGTAATCCGCACATAGGAAAACGGTCCGCACCAATGCTGTAAATTAAATTCAACACGGGTAAGCGATGCATCAGCCGACCTTATGATGCGGGTGGGGTGTTTATCGCTTTGCAAACGCACCTTTGCCGCGGGGGAACATTCGACTATTACCTTATTATCCTCAATATAGAAATCGTAAATTTCAGGACCACAGGACGAATAAAACTCACCCGCACCGAGCGCCCTTAAAATATCATTCAGATCGTTTTCAGCGTTTACCATAACCCATCCGTTACAGTGATGGTATTCAGCGTGTCCGTCGTCAACGGCAACACCGTATATCCGTATATTTTGACCCAATAATTCGTCCCAATATGCGGCATCGGTATCCATATCATCCTCAATAGCGGCGCCGCTATTATAAATTTCCATCGCAAAGTTACCTTTTTGCTTTTCAAAGTACCTTGCAGGTGTAGAACTCCATTCAGGGTGGCAGTATACCGTCATATTGTTTTTAGCGTGTATATCGTCAAGATAAGATTGGTATTCCTCTTGATTTTCCGCCTTGGCAGAATCAACCCTTTGGTCCTGTTCAAAGCCGTTGCCATCCTCCCTTGAGGGGCCGATGCAAACCGTATGGAAAAATCGTTTGCCGTTTTTGTTATCAAAACAACCGTTATCAAATTCCATACCGGGGATTATGGTAATATCGGTTTCGGGCGAAAAATTTTCATAATTATATATTTTGTGGTCGGTAAGTGCAAGAAAATCATAACCGTTATCCTTGAACTTGCGAATAACATCGGCGGGTTCCATTCTTCCATCCGAACGGGTGGTGTGGCAGTGAAGATTTCCTTTAAGCATCTTATTTTTACCGATAAAAGCCTGTTGTCTTATCATAATACGCACTCCCCTTTTAGGGTATTATATCACTTACATTTTCATATTTCAATATATAAATTAAACGGACCTCAAAAGAAGTCCGTTTAAAATTACTCTAAAATATAGATTTCAACATTTCTTCTGCCGAAAGCACTGCAAGCGCTCTGTGACGGGAAGAAAAGGTCGACATTGGTAGGTCTGCTTTTAATAAAGCCGCCTGTGTCTGCCGCAACGGCATAACCGTAGATATATCTGCCGTCGCTTGACTTAATATACATCTTTGTGCCGTAGGGAATGTACTTGGGGTTTACGGCGATATAACCGGGTTGCGGTGCAACACCTGTCGAGCAGTTATTACCTGTATAGGTATATGCGGTAGCCTGTACGGTAATGTGCTTTTTAAAGTTTACGGGATTGCCGTTTGCATCAAGTTCAATCGATGCCGACGGGGTAAGTGTAGAAACAGTCCTTACGCTGTCGCTTGTTGTAACACTGTTTGCTACAGGTGCCTTGGTGCCAATTATCTGTTTGCCGTTTACACTTTCAGAAAGTGTAAGAGTACTGTCAACAACCGTTTCAACCGTAACGCCGTTAACAACCTTTGAGGTGTAGTTTACCTGACGGACACCGTCAACACCCTTTTCGGTTTTGTTGGTGCCAACAGTATAATTAGACGAATAAACCTTTTCGGTGGTGTAAGGAATAGCCTCGGTATAACTTCCCGAAACATAATCAACATTGATATAGTCGATATATGCAGTATCCTTAATCACCGTATCAAAAGACGGCTCAACCATATCGTGGCTATCAACATTGTAGCCTGCCTCGGTAAGTATCTCACCCACCGTAGCCTCAACAGTTTCAAATTCAACCGTATTATCACCCACAGTAATATATACGGGAAATGTGTAGGCGATGCTTACCGATGTAAGTCGGTCATCAACACTGACACTGAGTACGCGGTAACTCTGTGACTTAAGTTTTACCGACGAAAGTGCGTCGGCAACATCTGATGCAAATGTTTTGACGGTAAAAATATCATCACCGTCGGTAATCTTAATCGTTCGCCCTGAATGTACGAATAAAGCCGCACCAC
>JAZREH010000033.1:0-1537 GCA_045660705.1 Acutalibacteraceae bacterium | reverse complement strand
CCTGCGATTGAAGCAAGACCTGAACGGTTTGACTTATTATTTAGAAGTGCCGTATATTGAAGAGTTGGTTATGTAAACATTTTCTACCGTTACATAATTACCGTCATTCAAATTACCGACGACAAAACCTGCATAGGCAGTCGTTCCAACCCGAACATCAATATGGCAATCTTCAAACACAGTATTTTTGAAAACCGCTTTATCAGTCATAAAAGCGAACAGTCCTGCATTTACGTTTGCGTAAAAAACATCAAGGGTGTTTACATAATTTATTTCCATACCTTTGATAGTATAGCCCTGACCATCAAAAGTACCTGTAAACGCCGCTGCTTTAGCATCGTTGCCCCAAGACAAAGCGTAATTGCCGCAAAGCGGGGTCCAGTTACCGTTATCGGGGTTTGTATCGCTGTCAAAGTTTGACAAATCGATATCATTTGTCAGTTTATACTGTCCATCACGGGGATAGTTTGCATCCACGCCGATGGCTGCGAGTTGTTCTGCAGTAGAAATAAGTATAGTGGTACCGTCGGTATCAAGTGTGGCGTCAAGTGCCGACACCAACAAACCCATAACGGGTACCATACAAAGCAGAACGCAAAGAGAAAGAATAACGCTTAAGAGTTTACTTAAAAGAGTGTGCTTCATAAAAATTCTTCCTTTCTGGATTTTATACTAATATTGTAAAACTTTTGTGTAACATTTACAAGAGCCAAACAAGGTTAAAAAAATTATTTGTATGCTTTAAAAAAAGCGGTTTGTCCCTTTTGGATACTAATACCAACTTTTATAAATTTTTTAAGTTAAATATTTAACCTGTCTTTTAAATCTTACCGCGTTTGTCGGTAAATTCGCGCAGATATTTGCCGAAGAACTTAACCGCATCCTTTAGGCTGTCGCCGTAACGCAGACCGATTTCATAGTTATAAAAACCGTCATAACCAATTTCGTCAAGGGCGTCAAACAGGGTGGGCCAGTCAATGGTACCGCCGACGCGCGGAACAAGATGTTGGTCTTTGAGTCCGTCGTTATCGTGCAGATGCAGTAACTTTATACGCTGCTTACCGAAGTAACGAATAAATTCCTCAGGCTTCATAAACCCAAACTGTGTTGCACAGTTGGTGTGACCGCTGTCAAAACAAAACGCCTTGTTCTGGGTGGGCAGGTCCTCATATTCGCGCATCATTTTTTCGGGGTCGGCAAACATATCGGGATAGCATTCACCCAGTTTGTGAGAGCCAACGCCGAAACTTTCAGGCGCGATTATGATGCCGTACTTTTCGGCATAGGGGATAATGTCCGAAAACATCTTCTGATTATATTCGTGCATAACCTCATAGGATGCATTCTCACCCCAGTCCATAACCGAAATGGGATGGATAACGGTGTACTCACAGCCCATTATTTCGTTGGCTTTAAGTCCCCGCTCTGCCCAGTGCAGTACCGCCTCGTCGTGCTTGTCATCGCCGTTATAAAGTTTTCCGCAAAGGTTATGGGTCTGAACGATTTTTATGCCGCATTCCTCTGCCTTTTTGGGAAT
>JAZREH010000032.1:0-2050 GCA_045660705.1 Acutalibacteraceae bacterium | reverse complement strand
AAGAAAGGCGACAGTGTTGTATGTGATATAACTGACGGCAGCATTGAGTTTAAAAAGGCATAAAAATAACCCCGTATATCGCGTAGATATACGGGGTTGCGTGTTAATGTTAAATCTTTACTATACCGAAAACATCAAGTACCGACGATATAAGAATAAGTACTATGAATACGGGTGCAACATATTTAATCATTACTGTGAAAAGACCCTTGAGTGTGAACTTTTTGTTGAGTTCAACCTCCTCAATAATCGCTTTGGGTTTGAGGAAGTAACCGACAAAAATACAGGTTGCAAGTGCGACAACAGGCATAATGATATTGTTGCTTATGAAGTCGAAGAAATCAAGCATTTGCAGACCGAGGATTTTGAGTGTATCCCACGCGCTGTAACCAAGGCAGGAGAGAAGACCCAGAATAACCGATATTGCGATAACAAGGTAGCACGCCTTGTTTCTTGAAAATTTGAGTTTGTCCTGAAAGATTGAAACAACCGTTTCCATAAGAGAGATTGCCGAGGTAAGGGCGGCAAAAAGCACCATAAGGAAGAAGACAGTACCGATAAGGAATCCGCCCGGCATTTCACTGAATACCTTAGGAAGAATACCGAACATAAGTGTCGGACCCTTTTGGAGCATTTCGGATTCGTTACCGTTGGAAAACGCAAATACGGCAGGGATAATCATAAGACCTGCAAGGAAAGCGATTCCTGTATCGAAGATTTCGACCTGATGTGTCGAGTTTTCGATGCTGACATCCTTTTTCATATATGAACCAAATGTTATCATAATGCCCATTGCAAGTGACATTGAATAAAACAACTGACCCATTGCTGCAACCGCCGTCATAACCGAAAGGTTAGAAAAGTCGGGTTTCAGGTAATAAACAACACCTTTTACGGCACCGTCCATTGAGAAGATGGTGTAGAGCGATATAAATATTATCAGTACGACAAGTATCGGCATCATAAATTTGCTTACCTTTTCGATGCCCTTTTCAACACCCGCAAGAACGATTACCGCGGTGGCACCGAGGAATACAGCAAACCAGAAAATCGGCTCAAATGTACTGGTGATAAAGCCGCCAAAGTACGCGTCCTGTGCCATTGCTCCCGATTCACCGATAATAAAGCCGAAAAGGTACTTTGTTACCCAACCGCCGATTACCGAATAGTAGGGGAGAATGATAATCGGTACAATCGCCGCAAGATAACCGACAAAGGAAAAGCGTTTGTCAAGTTTTTTGAATGCACCGATGGCACTAAGACCAGTTTTGCGGCCAATCGCAATTTCAGCAACCATAAGCGAAAAACCAAATGTTATCGACAGTATTATGTAGACAAGCAGGAATATACCGCCGCCGTATTTTGCGGCAAGGTATGGGAAACGCCAGATGTTTCCAAGACCGACCGCTGAACCTGCCGCCGCAAGTACGAACCCGATTTTACCGGTAAACGAACTTCGGGCAGAGACAGATTTACTACTCATAAAAAAACACCTCTAATAGAAAATTCATCCTATTATCTCATAAAAACGCGCAAAATACAATAATAATTTGGATTTTTTTAGAAAAAGACTTAACTTTATTATATTTTATATAAAATGTATGCAAACTTAAGCCTTGGTTTTTAAATATAAATATGTTTACTTTTTTTGATTTATATTATATAATATATATTGGATTTATGGGGTCCGCTTTTTCGTTGTGCGTGTAATTATTCACAAAACCTGTTATAATTGCGGCTCATAATCAGAAAAAAGCACGAATATTTGCATTTTTATAAATAAAACTTGCATATTTATTCGTAATATGGTAAAATTATTGCATAAACAATGAATATTATGCAAAACGGAGGGCATAAATATGGCAAAGAAAGAATTTAAGAAGGTAGTTTTGGCGTATTCGGGTGGTCTTGACACCTCGATTATCATTCCTTGGCTTAAGGAAAACTACAACAACTGCGAAGTTATCGCCGTTTCGGGGAACGTCGGTCAAGCGGACGAACTCGAAGGCTTGGAAGAAAAGGCGATCAAGACGGGGGCTTCGAAACTTTA
>JAZREH010000031.1:0-2151 GCA_045660705.1 Acutalibacteraceae bacterium | reverse complement strand
CGCACAGCATTTTTGCCGATTCATCGGTGCGGTGGGTGATGATGTATTCATACTCATCCCTTTGGAGGCGGTGTGTTAAGCACAGTTTTTCACACAGTTTTATAAGTCGGTTATCCATTTGAAATCACACTCGAAAAGGCGGTTTTTACCCCAACACCCTCAAGACGGCCGATTCTGCCCGAAAGTGCAGAAATACTGTCCTGCGGCGCATCAATCGCAATGCTTATTATGTTTATACCGCGCTCGCGGTAGGGTATGCCCATACGCCCAATAATATATTCACCGTATTCGTGCAGTATCGAATTAAGCGCCTCTACCGATTCGCCCTTTTCGACAATAATGCTCATAACTGCAACCCGTGTATCCATCGCTCAACCTCACAAATCAAAAATGCCGCACCCCAAACACGGGCGCGGCAAAAAATCCCTCTTAAAAGGGTAATTTAAAATTTTAGCCGTCACCTTTCAGTCAGAACGAAACCCGTGCTTTGTGTCAGGTACATATATATTATACAACTATGTTAAAGTTTTGTCAATCGGTTTTTGTATCAGCCGCCAAAGTCTGCGTTATGATAAAAAAATATCAAATTTACTATTGTGTTTTGCGCAGAAATTTGCTATAATTTATCTGTACGGTCGAATTTTGCAATTTCGGCCAATAATTCGAGAGGAGTACATATATGAAGTATTCACATGAAGTTGAAAATATGTGTCCCCTTGCCAAGGGCGCATATCACGGTCCCGCCCCCATTCCGGAGGAGGGCAAATGGGTACAGGTAAAGGAAGTTAAGGATATTTCCGGTCTTACCCACGGCATTGGTTGGTGCGCTCCCCAACAGGGCACCTGCAAACTCACCCTTAATGTTAAGGAAGGTATCATTGAAGAGGCTTTGGTTGAAACCCTCGGTTGCTCGGGTATGACACATTCTGCCGCTATGGCGTCGGAAATCCTTGTCGGCAAAACCCTGCTTGAGGCTCTTAACACCGACCTCGTATGCGATGCTATCAACACCGCTATGCGTGAGTTGTTCCTTCAGATAGTATACGGCCGCACACAGACCGCTTTCTCTGAAGACGGTCTTCCGATTGGTGCAGGTCTTGAGGACCTTGGTAAGGGTCTTCGTTCACAGGTTGGTACAACCTTTGCTACCAAGGCAAAGGGTCCCCGTTATCTTGAACTCGCCGAAGGTTACATTACCAAGATTGCCATTGACGAAAACGATGCTATCATCGGTTACAAGTTCGTTCACCTCGGCAAGATGATGGATATGATTAAAAAAGGTATGGACGCTAACGAGGCTCTCGCTAAGGCTAGCGGTCAGTACGGTCGTGTTGATGATGCTGCAAAACTCATCGACCCCCGTGAAGAATAATTGAGGAGGAAAAACAAATGGCATTATTTGAAAGTTATGACAGAAGAATAAATCAAATAAACGCAGAACTTGCAAAACACGGCATTTCCTCCATCGAGGAAGCAAAAGAAATCTGCGACAAGGCTGGTGTTGAGGCTTACGGTATCGTTAAGGGCATTCAGCCTATCTGCTTTGAAAATGCGGCTTGGGCATATGTTGTCGGCTGCGCTATCGCAATCAAGGACAACGCAAAGGACGCTGCTGAGGCTGCTGAAAAAATCGGTCTTGGACTTCAGTCTTTCTGCATCCCCGGCTCGGTTGCCGACGACCGTAAGGTTGGACTTGGCCACGGTAACCTCGGCGCTATGCTTCTCCGCGAGGAGACCAAGTGCTTTGCATTCCTCGCAGGTCATGAGTCCTTCGCAGCTGCTGAAGGTGCAATCGGTCTTGCGAACAGCGCTAATAAAGCTCGTAAAGAGCCTCTCCGCGTTATCCTTAACGGTCTTGGTAAGGATGCCGCTCAGATCATCTCGAGAATCAACGGCTTCACCTATGTTCAGACTAAGTTTGACTACTATACCGGTAAGCTTGAGATTGTAAGCGAAACCGCTTATTCTAAGGGTGAGCGTGCAAAGGTTCGTTGCTACGGTGCTGACGATGTTCGCGAGGGCGTTGCTATCATGCACAAGGAGGGTGTTGATGTTTCTATCACAGGTAACTCCACCAACCCCACCCGCTTCCAGCATCCTGTTGCAGGCACCTACAAGAAGGAATGCATTGAGCAGGGCAAGAAGTACTTC
>JAZREH010000030.1:0-2176 GCA_045660705.1 Acutalibacteraceae bacterium | reverse complement strand
GCCGACCTTGTAAAAGATGTCGGCGTTAAGGTCTTTCCGGTCGGTCGTCTTGACCGAAATTCGGAGGGTCTGCTTATAATGACAAATGACGGCGAACTTGCAAATATTTTGACCCACCCGTCAAGTCACGTCAATAAAACCTACCGCGTGACTGTCAGCGGCGAGGTTAGTGACGAAATGATTGATAAACTGTCGTCGGGCATTGAACTTGACGGCAGAAAGACCTTGCCGTGTGATGTGTTCGTTATTGAAAGAAAACCCGACCGCACCGTTTTGGGCTTTATTATACACGAGGGCAGAAACCGTCAGATACGCCGTATGTGTGAGGCGGTTGGACTTGATGTGCTTCGCCTTAAGCGTACCGAAATCGCGGGGGTAAAACTCGGTATGTTGCCGCAGGTCAGTTGGCGTGACCTTAACGAACGCGAACTTACCCGACTTATGAACATTTCAAAATCGGGGGAGGACGCTTAAATGATAAGTGCATTACTTTGCGGTGACCGTGCGGAGGTTCAAAAGGAATATGAAACCGCCGCACTCGAAGTTACTGAAAATTCAAACTGCCTTTTTGTAAAGGAACGGGAAAAGGTGGTTGCGAAATGCCTTTTTGAACTCGATAAAAAGGGTATAACCGTTTTACATCTCGAACCCGCTGACGATATTGCGCTTGCCGATTTCACACTTAGAAGTTCACTTCATATTGCGGCAGAACGCTGTGCAATGGATGCGCGCTTTTCGGATACAGCGCCCGTCGATGTGATTGAAAAACTTGGGTTTGTACTTGATAGACAAGACAGAAAACTTGACATTGATAAGTTGTTTAAAAGTTGCTGTGGTTGCGCGCAGGCGGAATAAATTGCAAATTATTAAAAAATATGTTGCAATTTCAGGATAAGTGTGTTAAAATACTATTTGCTTATGATTATGTAAAATTGTTCGGAGGTTAAATATATGGCTTGGTATGAGGTTTTGATTGGTGTTCTCGTTATAATCGTTTCGATTGTGATTATTGCCGCAGTTCTGCTTCAGCAGGGTCGCCGTGCAGGTATCAACGGTGCGATTTCGGGCGGTGCTGACACCTTCCTTTCAAAGAATAAGGCTCGCACTTTTGATGCAACCCTTGCACGCTGGACAAAGTGGATTGCTGTGCTTTTCTTCATTCTTGCACTTGTTGCAAATTTCTTTGCACTCAAATTAAAGTAATTCTTTAGACTGCAACTGCCCACCTCAAACGAGGTGGGCAGTTTTTTTGTTGCTTGTATTCGGCGTCTTAAAATGAAATATGCCATAAAAATATATGGGGGAGAGGTTTTTAAACGGTTGATGGATTTATAAATCACTTGTAAAACTGCAAAAAGATGATATAATTAATGTAGTACTATGCCGCGAAAGGCAGTGATGTTTAATGAAATCAATCAAAAGCATTTACAAAATCGGTTTGGGACCGTCAAGTTCACACACAATGGGGCCCGCTTTTGCCGCCGCCCGCTTTTTAAATGATTATGGCGATGCGGATTATGTAAAGGTTACACTATTTGGTTCGCTTGCAAAAACGGGCAGGGGACACGGCACCGACAGGGCAGTTTCGCAGATTCTGGCTGACATACAGCACACTATTGTGTTTGACTGTGAAACCGAAACCGATGTTCATCCTAATACATTGGAATTTACGGCTTTTAAAGGTGAACGCGAACTTGGAAAACAGAGGTTTTACAGTATCGGTGGCGGTGAAATACAAACCGACGGTAGCGGTGTCTGTGATAAGAAGCAGGTTTATAGGGAAAACAGTTTTACCGAAATATCAGCGCTTTGCAAGGCAAATAATATAAGGCTTTCGGATTATGTTTTTGAAAGAGAATCGGATGATATTAAGGATTATCTGCTTAATGTCTGGAAAACGATGCAGAATGCCATAAACGAGGGGTTAAGCAAAAGCGGTTCTTTACGCGGCGGACTGTCGGTGGAGCGAAAGGCACAGTTTTTATTTAACCAAAAGCACATTGATGAAAGTCCGCAAACGCGTGAAAACAGGCTTGTGTGTTCCTATGCCTTTGCAGTAAGCGAGCAAAACGCCGATTGCGGAATTATCGTTACTGCGACCACTTGCGGCTCTTGCGGTGTAATTCCCGCCGTGCTTAAATATATGCAAGATAAGAACAACTTTTCCGACAATGAT
>JAZREH010000029.1:0-10647 GCA_045660705.1 Acutalibacteraceae bacterium | reverse complement strand
ATATCTTTACGGCGCGGATGATAGATTCATATATAGACTATATAATCCCTAAAAATCCCGAAGATTTTGTTTATGTTCCTTTTATTGGCACCGATTTAAAATAATTGCTGTTTATTAAGAAAAAATCTCCCAAAACGGTTGTGCTTTTGGGGGATTTTTTAATTTTGAGCAAAAAACAAAAACAAATCGCAAAAATGCAATATTTACAAACTCAACTAAAAATTATAAAATTATTATAGTATTTTAGTATGATAGGCAAATTGTTTTGTGCGAGGTTGTTGTATGATTGGATATCGTTGCATTTTAAAAAAGGTGGCGGCAATACTTTTGTCACTTTGTATGGCGTTTTCTGTAATTGTCTGTATTCCTGTTTTAGCAGACGGTGAGGTGCCAACAAATGAGGCTGTGTCCCGTTTGGTACAGGGTGAAAAGGGAGCCTATGTGGAGTATCTTGGAAAACCCTATCTTATGTACGGTATACAGATGCGACTTGACTGGGCATATACTGATAAACAAGGCGATGAATCATTTATTGCTGAAAATTTTGAGCGGGTCGTCGACGATGGTTTTACTAATGTCGCAATCCCGATTTATTGGAGTCAGATTGAGCCCTCTGACGGCGTTTTTGATTTTTCACGTCTTGAAATGTATTACAAATATTTAAATAAGTATGACCTTACCGTACAATGGCTTTGGTTCGGCACCAATGTTTGCGGCGGTGCGGCAGAGGCACCGACCTACATAAAAAATGACAGCAATAAATATTCGCGTGTTTATGTACCGAACTCACCAAGTTCGGTTTATATGGATTTTTCTTGCGCCGCTACTTTAGAGCGCGAAAAGGCAGCACTCGCTAAAATGATGCAGTGGCTTTATGATAATGATACAGATAAGCGCTGTGTGATGATACAGGTTAATAATGAGGTTGATCAGGGCGCAAACAATTTCGACCCGTATTACAGTGCGGGATACACCGATGAGGAGAAAAAATATCTTATCGGTAAAAGATGGTATGAAAATCCGCAGTCGCATGACAAATACTGTTGGGCGGGCGGTCAGCGTGAGGAGTGCTTTGCTTATTTAAGCGCACTTGGTGACGTTATACATCAAAGTAACTATAACGTTGTTACCCGTGTAAACTTCAGCGGTGCGGGCAGAGAAATGCCCGAAATCGCCGATGATTTAACCGACCTTTTGGCACTTGGCGGTATAGATATCATTGGTGAGGATATCTATTATAAAACTTGGGATACAATAACCCCGTCTTTTACGCTTGTTGACAAAAACGTACACCACCTTGCCGAAAACGGCGGTAACTACGACAGCAGTTATAACGCCGCGAAAACCTTTGAAATCGGCGGCGGACTTATAATATACGCCCACCGTGAGGACCGCGAGTCAAATGGTGGTTCGGGTATTTATATGAATACACAGGGTGCGACGCCGGATTATGCCAACCGCGCTAACCGTGAATGGACCGAGCGTCCGACGACACAAGCAGTCAGAAATTTTGCGCATACCGTCGGCAAGATTTATCAGCCCCTCGCAAACGCCGTTGCAAACCGCGATTTTGCCGAGTTTAACGGTGATAAGGCTGATGCCTTTACCGGCACTAAGACGGTAGGGGATATGGATATTACATATTCATCGGAAAATAACGGATTTGGTATGGCATTTATGGCGGGTCAGGGTGATTACGTTATTACCGCTACCGACACTGCCACATTTACACTTGATACAAATGATACCTTTACCGCACAGGCAGGCTATTACGTCGATGAAACTTGGGTGGCAACCGATGATACTGTTGCTGTTGATAATAACACCATTACACTTACTGCCGGACAGATTGTACGCATCGATTTCAATGCATATTACGAGTTTATGGGCGAACAGGTTGCATTTGACCTTCCTGACGGAATCTGCGTATCAACCGATGCGGAGTTGAACGGTAAAACCGTTATCAAGAATACAACCGCGGATAGAAAAACGTTCACCCTTGCTGAAAATTTACAGGATTTTAAAATCAGTTATAAGTTCCATAATGGCAGCGGTTGGGGAAGCAGCGGTGTTTTGGCTCCCGTGCTTGTCACAACGCGTGGCACATATCAGTTTGCAAGTACATATTACAACCCGAATGGTGACCTGTATTTTGGCGGCGGCGGTGAAACCCAGCGTCATCAAAAGGGCGGCGGCACATCGGGTTGGCATACTGCCGAAATTATGATGAAGGGCGACCGTATGGTTATACTTTACGACGGTATCGTATGGGATAGCCGCACACTTGTGAAGGGCACTACATCGGGTAAACTGTCAATAGGAATCAGATACATTGATACCGAAATATGTGACCTAAAGGTTGAAACTGTTACCGATGATGATATGCGCGTCTTGGCAGATTCCGATTTCACAACGGGCGCAAATACCAACTTCAGGGTAAGCGGAACATACGATTCAGCCGAAAAGGCACATAAAATAACCGATAAATACAGCGAATATTTACTTAACGGTCCGTATGGCCTTGGTGATGCACAAAACGCTGTGCTCGATAACTTCACTTTTGAAGCAGAGTTTAAGTTTGCAGATATGGTGCACGCTCAGGCTTGGCAACGCGGAATACTTCTTTATATGCCAAGCGGTAACGTTGTTGCTTTATATGGCGCTTCTGCCAGAGCATCTACAGACTATAACGGGCTTTATAACGGTGCTACAAACAACGAAAATGGCATAAACCTTAACGACGGAAAATACCATACGGTTAAGGTAATTTCAAAATACGGCTACGAACAGATAATTGTCGACAATACCATTATTGCGACATTTGAAGTTAAGGAGCGTGTTTCGGGTCACATAAAGTGGAAAAACTTCCGTGAAGATGGTTGTACCTATGTTAAGAAAGTAAAAATTATCAACAATATTGATATTGCCGCCCGTAAGCAAAAACAGATTTCCAAGGTTGATTTGGGCGTTCAAACCGATACAACACCTTTCTTTAATAATTGGAGTGCTAATACATGGACACCTGAAATTGTTGACGGAAAACCCGCATATACATTAAAGGAATATGCAGGTAACGGAAATTCAACGCTTCGTGCCAACACTGTTATCAATGATAATGCGTGGATTTATCACACCGAGTTTTATATTAACGATGAAACAATTTTCGATAATGAAACCGATGCATCACGAATAGGTAAAGAATCCGCATTTGTTTTGCGCCTCAAGAAAAATGATACCGAACTTAAACATATAGTGCTTTCGGTTTATAAATCTCAGTACCGAGTAAACGGCAATACCAATATTTCTATAAAGGGTCTTACGGTTGATAAAGACGGTTATGTTCAGTTTTCTAAATCGATAGTAGGGCGCTGGGTATCACTTGATGTGATAATCATCGATAATTATATCATTGTCAGCCTCGACGGTGTTAAGAATGTCTTTATTGCATCAAAACCCGATGCTTATGCAGGCGATGTAATGCTGTCGGATTCTGCCACTATAGACCAAATTTATCTCCCTTCAAGAGCCAATGGTAAGATTTCTTTTGCCGATGTAAGTTATCAGTACGCCGACGAACTCAAAGAAACTGTAAACGCAATCGACAATATTGGTAAAGTTGCCGAAAACAGCGGTGTTGCGATAATGAACGCCGAAGAAAAATATTCGGTTTTGGGCGCAAATGAAAAGAGCGAGATTGCCTATTTTATCGGCAGACTTAATATAGCGTACAACACCTATGATGAATTGTTCACCGACGGCGATGTTAACGAAAACGGTGTGGTTGATGTAATCGACCTTATACGCCTTAAAAAGATTTCGGCAGGCGGTGCAGACAAGACGATAAAAGCAAATGTCGATAAGGATGCTGACCGCGTAATAGGTGCGCTTGATATGGCGGTGCTTAAAAAGATTCTGCTTACAAACTAACGGACCCAACGGTCGCGGATGACCGTAAAAATATATTTTATTGAAAGGGCAACGCCCTTTCGGAAAGGAATCATTATGAAGAAAAATTTTCATTCTTTAAGGAAGATTTCAGCGCTTGTACTGACACTTATGCTGATTCTTTCTGCCGTTTCGGTGGGACTTGTTTCTGCTGAAACCGTAACCCCTACCTATGAGGTTTTTGGGGAAACCAAGGAATATGACCTTACGGGCGGTCTTGAGGTTGCTGACACGATACTGGAAAACGGTGCGGCAATAATAAATAACTCAACTGCTACACGTAAAACTATTGTACTTGGCACCGACATTCAGGACTTTAAAATCAGTTTTAAATTCCAAAACGGAAATATTACTGATACATCGGGTAATATTGAGCCTGTGCTTGTAAAAATGCGTGGAAGGTATACATTCACTAACCCCAAATACAATGTTGCGGCAGGCGATATATACTTTGCGGGTGGCGGTGAAACCGAACGCCGTATACAAGGCGGCGGCAGTACTGGTTGGCACAATGTTGAAATCACAATGAAGGGCAGTAAAGTTGTTATCATTTACGATGGTATCCGTTGGTATGAAACCGAACTTGTTGCAGGTACCACTTCCGCTGAACTTTCGGTTTCGCTTAAGTATGCCGATACCCAGATTGCCGACCTTAAAGTTGAAGAACCGACCGATTATGATATCGCGCGCGTTGTAAATGCTGATTTTTCTACCGCTAAAAATACAACTTTCCCCGTACCGGGTAATTTTAATGCTGATGAGTCGGCAAAGGCTGTAACTGCTACCCAGCAGCGGTATACTCTGGGTTCTTCAGAGGAGTATAACTCTGTTTATAACTACACCCTTGAAAGCACATTTAAACTTGACGGCGTTGTAACAGCTGCATATCAGCGAGGCGTTATATTCAACCTTCCTACAGGTAACGCGGTTGCCTTCTTTACCGACAAGATAAGAACTGCTACAAGCAACGCCTATCTTTACAATAAAGATTATTTCACTGAAATTGCAGCAAAGATTCAGGATGGTAACTATCATACCGTAAGAATTGAATCGGTAAATGATACCGAATCGGTATTTCTTGATGATGTTCGTGTTTACACCTTTAACGATGTTGTTCGTACAGCGGGTAGAGTTAATTATGAGAACGCAATTCAGGACGGTACCGTATATCTCAAAAATATTGTTCTTACCGATTATGTTGCACCTGTAATTGAGGGCGCACCCACCTACGAAGTATTTGGTGAAACCGAAAACTACGATTTTTCAAGCGGTCTTGTTTTTGACGGCGATACCCTTGAAAACGGTTCGGGAATCGTTACAAATCTTACCGAGAATGACCGTGTTATTAAACTTGCTGATAATGTTCAGGATTTCAAACTTTCCTATAAGTTTAAAAACGGTGTTATTACGGGTGAAGACGAATTTACAATTGTTGCTCCCGTTATGGCAAGAATGCGCGAAACCGCCGACGGTGCGTATGCTTTTGCAGGCGCTTTTTGGCAGAATTACGATATAACATTCCTTTATCATCACGGCGGTAAGAGCATCAGCGAAGAACACCGCGACCAGTATGGTGGTTGGAGTTCGGTAGACAGTGATAACAAGTGGCATACCGTTGAAATTATGGCGATTGGTGAGCGTGTCGTTATTATTTACGACGGTGTTCGTTGGCACGACGACACGATTGCAAGGGATGTTGTAAGCGGTGAACTCTCTATTAGACTTCGTTACGCAAACACCAAGATTGCCGACCTTAAGGTTGAGGAAGTAACCGAAGCCGATTTGGAAAGGGCAGTTGATATAAACTTTGAAACCAGAGCAAGTTCTAAATTCCCGCTTTGGTACAACAGCAATTACTCGGAAAAGGCGGCAGCCCTTAATACCGATGAGGATGCCTTGGTTGTTTATGATTTGTGGAGCAGTTACAATCTTAAGGATTCACAGTGGAAAGCAACCGATGAAACCGTAGTTAATAACTATGTGTTTGAAACCACAGTTAAGTTTGAGGATATGACGGGTGATAATGCTTGGCAACGCGGTCTTAGATTTGACTTGCCCAGCGGTCATACAGTTGCTATGTTTGGTTCGGCAATAAGATATGCCGAAACTGGGTATATTACGGACGGTTCGAAATTCGCTTATAAAGATGTTAATTTTAACGATGGTAATTACCACACAATTAAGGTTGTTGCAAAGAACGGAAAAGAAGCCATCTATTACGACGGCGCACATTGGAAAACATTTGATGCTGATACAAGCATTGCGGGTAATATCGTTTGGGATAATGAACGTCCCGATGGCAACAGTAAGGTCCTTGTAAAGTCAATCAAACTTACTGATATATCCAATCTTGATGTAAATACCGTTCTTCACGAAAGCACCGTTGATTCGTCCAAAACCGCAGATAACCCGACAGGTGATTATACATTTGGTGGTTGGTCTGCATCTTCCTGGATATATGAAGAAATTTCCGGTGTTCCCGCATATACCCTTTATGATATTGATGCTTATGGCTCTAATCGTAGAAACTGGTTGAGAAACGCGGGTCAGTATGGCAGTTCTGTAAACGGTTGGAAGGTAAGTACAAGTATTTATTTGAAGTCTTCAGAAGCACTCGCATCGGGTCAACAAATATTTAATTATCAGATAATGCTCGATAAAATTAAACTTTATATCTGCAATAATCAATGGTATATGGGTGGCGCAACATGTCTTACCGATACAAAAGACGGTAACAACAACGGTTACATCAATATCGGCAAATTCCCGACCGGTCAATGGGTAAAACTTGATGTTGCGGTTGTCGGCGACTATATCTACGTCACTGTTGGTAATGATTCGCATATATTTAAGGCTTCTTATGACATATCTACCTTAACCGATTCGGGTACCTGTATCGATATGACAGCAAGTACCTTACTTGAAAACAACCTTTCTTTTGCAAAGATTACAATTGAAGATTTAGGTGTTTCTAACACTATGGCAGAGAGCATTTCTGCAATCGGCGATGTAACCGCTGAGGGTGCAGGCGCTGCTATTATAGCAGCAGAGGATGCGTTGGCAAAACTTGGAAAGTCAGATGTTAATTATGTATATAATGCTGACGAACTTGCAACCAAATATGCAGAATACGACGCTCTGTTTGATGACGGTGATGCGACCGAAAACGGCGAAGTTGATGTTCTTGACTTTATAAGGGTTAAGAAGATTGCCGCGGGTGCCGCTACCAGAACGGTTAAGAGTAATGTTAACAAGGATGCCGACAAGGTCATCGATGCCGCTGACACTGTACTTATGAAGAAGATTCTTCTTGGTGTTGTAGCATAAATATTCCCTATTAAATGTCCCACGGGGTTGCCGCAATTACTGTGGCAACCCCGTTTTGATGAGGTGCAGATTATGTCAGAAATAAAAATACCCCGATACCTTTACGGCGGGGAAAATGATATACTTCTTGAAAACCCGAATCGCGGTTTTCGTCTTGAAACTGCAATGAATGTAAATACGGGCGAAAACGGAACACGCGGCGATGCTATAAAATGGCTGGATTACTGCTTTGAAAAGTATGCCGCCGACCGCCCTCTTGTTACACAGCAGTATTTTTATCTTACCGATTACATTGATCGCGACCTTGATAACCACGCCTTTGAGGTGATGCAGAACTTTTTTGACCATTGCCGTCAAAAGGGAATACGGATACTTCTTCGCTTCGCATATATACGCGACGACAGCAAGTGGGCAGAACAGGATTGCGAAACCGAACAGATAAAGCGCCATATAATTCAACTTGAAGAATTTTTAAATCAAAACCGTGATATTCTGTACGGATATCAGGCAGGTTATTTAGGCCCTTGGGGCGAATGGTCGGGCGGCGCTAAACAGGACAGGTTTACTGTGCTTGACCATCTGCTTGACCATATTCCCGAAAATCTGCCGGTTATGGTGCGTTATGTATGGATAAAAAATGTGCTGCCCGAATTTGATGTGCGCCGCAGTCGCGTTTCATATCATGACGATTATATACTTGACCGTCCGCATCAGTGGAATACGGGGGCTATGGATACAAGTGAGTATTTCCCGCAACTTTGTAAAGAGAGCAAATACCACACCATTGACGGCGAAATGCCGTGGGCGTGGGATAACCGCCACATCGACGGAAAGTCGGTGGCAAAGCGCCTTGCACTTCATAATTTTACTACATTCAGTATTGAACATAACTATTATGAACGGGGCGGCGCGGGGTATAAAGACCCCGACAAGGGCGTTTTAGAGGGCAAGGAAAACCTGCACAGTATCGAAAACTGGAAGACTGAAAAGATAACGGTTGATTACCTTGTGCGAAATAACCTTCCCTTTAATCCAAGTTGGATAACCGATGAAAACGGTCAGGAAATAGAGCGTTCGTGCTATGAATACATTCGCGACCATCTGGGATACCATATTGCGGTTAATTCTGCCGAGGTGAGCCGAAACGATGACTTTGTGGAGGTTAACACCGAACTTGTGAACTACGGTTTTTCGGCACCTCACGCAATGCGGGAGTGCAGTATTGTACTGCTTGACCAAAACAACAGTGTAATAGCACAAAAGCCCGCCTGTAAGTTGTCACAACTGCAAAGTTCAGCGCCGATTAAATGCACGGCATTTTTCCGTACACCGCTTTCAGGAGATGCCGTTAAGGTCGGTATAAAAATGTGCGACTGGGCAGACAAGGGCGCACGCCTTGCAAATGATTGCGAATTTATAAACGGTATAAACATAATAGGAAACATATAAAAAAATTCCGCCTTTAAAAGGCGGATTTTTTTAATACCCTAAATTTTGGTTGCAAAGTATAACGGTGATGCGGTCTTTTGTGTTTTGCGGACCCGTTACAAGATAGTTTCGGCAGATTCTGTGCGGCGCGCTACAACCGTCGGTCAATTTTGGATTATCGTTTTTAAGAAGTGACACGCAGTGCCCGAGTTTGACACAAGGATTGTCGATTCCAAGTCGTACACAGTTTTTCGGTGCGACCGTTCTTTTGATTCGCAAGAATCCTGCTTCAATATCCTTTACAATTTTGTTTGCGCCCGCAACAACAATAACATTCTTTGGACCGAATGTCAGTGCGGTTATGCGGTTGGCAAAGCCGTCAACATTTACAAGTTCTCCGTTTTCGGTAATCGCGTTTGCCGAACAGAAAAAGAAGTCGCAACCAATGGCACTTTTAAATATTTCCTGCTGTTCTTTGGGGGTTATTCCCGCGCGGTTGCGGTCGGCAAAGTTATAACGCGGCTCGCTTATTATATCCCACACGCCCGACTCGACCACCGAAACGCTGCCGCCCGCCGTTATGGTACAGCCGTCAAAAAGCAGATTCTTTACAATGTTTTGCACATCCTCAACCGTTTCGGCGTAAATGCCGCGCATATTATTCTTCTCAAGTGCGGATAAAACCTTGCTTATATTTTCGTTCATTTAATCAATTCCTTTCACAATCGTACCGCCGCCCACAACGGTTTCACCGTCGTAGAATACCGCCGCCTGACCGACAGCAGGTGCGCGTTGCGGCGTGTCAAATTCAAGCATAATCCTGTTTTCACCAATGTTAAAAATACGCGCGGGCTGTTCGTTGTGGCGGTATCGAAGTTTCGCCGTCACACAGGTCGAATCGGCAATTTTATCATCGGCAATAAGGTTTACATCACATACCTCAACCCTTTTGTAAAACAGTCTGTTTTCATCGGTTGAAAGGGTGACGGTGTTGTTTTTGCTGTCCTTTGAAAGTACATATGCGGGCGAACCGAGTGCAATTCCAAGACCCTTGCGCTGACCGACGGTGTACCGTATAATGCCCGAATGTTGTCCTAAAATATTTCCCGCCTCATCAATGAAGTTTCCACAGGGGGAATTGACTTTGGTGATGCGCTCTATAAACGCGGCATAATCGCCGTCGGGGACAAAGCAGATGTCCTGACTGTCGGGGCGGTCGGCAACCTTAAGAGAATGTTCGCGGGCAATGGTGCGAATCTGCTCCTTTGTAAGGGTGCCAAGCGGCAGCTCAAGTGCCGATAACTGCTTTTGGGTCAGGGAATAAAGCACATAAGTCTGGTCCTTTGAGGTATCAAGTGCACGGCACAAAAGATACCGATTACCGCACATTTTGATTTGCGCATAGTGTCCTGTTGCGATTTTATCACAGGAAAGTGACTGCTGTGCAAAGTCAAGCATAGTGCCGAATTTAATATGACGGTTGCATACGATACAGGGGTTTGGTGTGCATCCGTCAAGATACTGATTTATAAACGGCGTAACAACAAACTGTCTGAAAGCATCGGAAAAATCGGGTGCAAAGTGTGGGATATTAAGTTGCCTGCAAATATCTGCGGCATCGTCGGCATCACTTGTGGGCGGACAGATACCCGTACAAAGTTTCAGGGTAAGTCCGACAACATCAAAGCCCTGACTTATAAGCAAAGCCGCCGCGGCACTGCTGTCGACACCGCCACTCATCCCGACTGCGATTTTTGTCATTTTCTTCCCGCCTTTTTTGGTTTATGAATATTTCGTATGGTCTTCTTTTTCTTTTGGTTGGGCATATTGGCTTTAACGCCCGACGGTGTGCGTTCGGGTGCGGCAAGACAGTTTTTGCCTGTGCCGATAAGGTCGGTGCGTCCCGCCCTTTTTAGCGCCTCTAACACAAGGGCGCGGTTTTCGGGA
>JAZREH010000028.1:0-2129 GCA_045660705.1 Acutalibacteraceae bacterium | reverse complement strand
CCCGCCACCGATAAAACCGACCAGATATCACTGCAGTTTTCTGCACTTAAAAAGGCGGCGGCTGATAAACTCGACAAGATTAAAAATATCTTTTCCGACAGTAGCAGTACTGTCGATAAAAACCGTGCGGATATGTGCGCCGTTGTGCAGTTGCTCGTTAAGATTGTAAACGAATACGCAGACGAACTTTTCAGCGAAATGGTCAGCGAAAATGTACTTACATTTCATAATACAGAACAACTTGCACTCTCGCTTTTGTGTGAGTATAAGGACGGCGCGATTGCGGTTAAAGAAAGTGCAAAAGCATTTCTCGGTTGTTATGATGAGGTGCTTGTTGACGAATTTCAGGATGTCAACGACCTGCAGGATATGCTTTTCTGTGTCCTTTCAAATATGGAAAAGAATCTCTTTGTGGTTGGAGATGTAAAGCAGAGTATCTACGGATTCAGAGGCTCTAACCCCGAAAATTTCCTTAAAAAGAAAAACCGTTATCTGCCCATTGACACAGCCGAAGAAAGCGATTCTAAAAAGATTATACTTTCCGATAATTTCAGAAGTAAATCGGGCGTATGCGAATATGTAAATTTCTTTTTTGAACACATTATGCAGGGACAGGTGGGCAGTCTGATTTACGATGCTGATGAACATCTTAACCCTGCCGCAAGGTATCCCGAAAGCGATGCGCCGTCGGCACAGTTGCTGATTACCGACTGTAGTGAGCAAAATTTCTCGGCGGATGAACGCTTTATTGCCGAGGCATCGTCTATCGCCGATTATATTATCGGTGTTATGAACGAAGGCAAGGTTATACGACAGGATGAAAACACCCTGCGCGATGCCCGATACGGTGATTTTACGGTGCTTTTGCGTTCGATGAAAAGGGCGCCGATACTTGCAAGGGAACTTATGAAAAGGGGAATATCGGTTGATTATTCTGCCGAAAGTTTCAGCGAAAGTATCGAAATTTCTACCTTTCTTTCACTTCTTAAGGTCATTGATAACCCCGAAAGCGATATTGAACTGCTCTGCGTTTTGATGTCGCCTATTTTCTCATTTACGGCAGAGCAGATTGCCGAAATACGGGCGCAAAAGAAAAACGGAAGCCTGTTTTCTGCCATTTTGTTTGCCCAAAAAGCGGGGAATAGCGCGGCTGACTTGTTTGTTCACAAACTGAATATTATGCGCCGAAGTGCCGCTATACTGCCTGTTGACCGACTTATAATGAATCTGCTCTATGAAACCGATTATATAAGTGTTGCATCGGCGATGTCGGGCGGTGCCGCAAGGCGCGCAAATCTTCTGACACTTGCCGATATTGCGGGCGGATACTGTAGCGCAGGTCACGGCGGAATATCGGGTTTTCTGCGGTATATGACACTTGTAAGTGATAAGGATATAAAAACCGCCGATTCGTCGGGCGGTAACAGTGTAAAGATTATGACCATGCATAAGTCAAAGGGATTGCAGTTTCCCGTATGCATCGTTGCCGATCTTGCCGCACCGATAAACGACAGCGATGCCCGTGATTCCCTTACCTTTGACGAAGAAATGGGACTTGCGTTCAGGTATTTTGACGGCGATAGTGAGGAAAAGGTTGACACCCTGCCGCGAAAACTTTTATCACGCAAAATGCATATAAAGAACATTGAGGAGCAGTTGCGACTTTTTTATGTTGCACTTACCCGCGCAGAAAACCGAATTGTTACCTGTGTCAGCGTGTCGGATATCGAGCGAAAACTTGAGGGACTGGGCAGTGCACTTGATGATAAATACCCGTATATTACTCCGCAGTGGCTGTCGGGTGGCGCTTCAATTGGCGACTGGGTGCTTATAACGGCACTACTTCATCCCGACGGCGAAAAACTCCGTCATATGATAGATGCCCGTGTGCCTGTGTCACAACACAAAAGCCGTCTTAATGTAAGCATTATAAAACCGAGCGTTGATACCGATGAAATCGAGCAGGAAAAACCTGAATATCTGCCCGATACGGTGCTTGCAGACAAGATTCGCGAAAATATCTCATATTTGTATCCGTATGATGCGCTAAAGGATATTCAGGCGAAAAGTTCGGTTTCGGCGCTTGTCGGCAGTGCTAACGACACCTGTTATGACTTTATGGCGCGTCC
>JAZREH010000027.1:0-6232 GCA_045660705.1 Acutalibacteraceae bacterium | reverse complement strand
TCACTGAACGCTTTTCTTCCGCAATCCTACGGATTGCTCCCTCCTTGTTCGCTCCCCAAAAAGTAACATAAAACAAAAAGAACCTGCTAATCAATAGCAGGCTCTTTCTTTTTGGTGGAGATGAGGGGGATCGAACCCCTTACCTCTTGAATGCCATTCAAGCGCTCTCCCAAGTGAGCTACACCCCCGTGCGAATGATATATTACCACATATCGAAGCAAAATGCAAGACTTTTTTAAAATAAAACTTTAAATATTTTCGAGAGTCAAAAAAGTGTTGAAAAAAGGGCGGTGTTGTGATAGTATAAACACACGCATAATGTTCAGGAGGATTTAAAATGTCTATATATATTTCTGACAATCATATTACACTCAATTCACAAAATATTTCCTATCAGATGGGTGTAAATCCTAACGGATATCTGGTGCATCTCTACTACGGCAAGAAGATTGACGGTAGTTTTGCCGATGTCAATGCTCATCTTGATGCGCACAGTTTTATCGCGTATCCGTATGACAGCGTTGCAAAGCAACCCAACCGTTGGTGCTGTGAGCAGTTTGCGGTCAATTCCTGTCCGATAGAATATCCCGTTTCGGGTACAGGCGATTACAGAACGCCCGCCCTGACCCTTCGCATGCCCGACGGTTCATATGTTTGTGAACTGCGTTTTGAAAGCGCGCGCTTCCTTGATGAAAAGCCGCCGCTTGCGGGGCTTCCTTCAACATACGATAACGGCGGTGAAAGCGAAACGGTTGAGGTATGCCTTAAGGACACCGTTTATGACCTGCGTGTTTATCTGCTTTATACTGTTTTTGAAAAACTTGATATTATCACAAGAAGTGCAAGAATCGAAAACAATACAGGTGCCGAGGTTGTGCTTGAATCGGCGCTTTCTGCCTGTATTGATTGCTATGAGGACGAGTACGATTTCATCACATTTTACGGCAGTCATATGAAAGAGCGCTCGGTAGAGCGTATCCCGATTTCCAAAAACCGAATTGTCTGTGAAAGCCGCCGCGGTGCATCAAGCCACCAGAAAAATCCCTTTGTTATCCTTTGTGAGCATAACTGTACCGAAACCTACGGCGAATGTTTCGGTGCGGCACTTTGCTACAGCGGTAACTTCACCGCAAGTGTCGAAACGACCCCCATTGATACCACCCGTTTTGTTATGGGCATCAACGCCAACGGCTTTAACTGGCACCTTGCTGACGGGGAGTCCTTTACAACGCCCGAGGTTATCTTCTCGTATTCGGTTGAGGGCCTTGGAAAACTTTCCCGTAACTATCATAAAATCATACGCAACAATCTTTGTCGCGGAAAATTCCGCAATGCAAACCGCCCCATACTTATAAATAACTGGGAGGCTACATATTTTAACTTCAATACCGATAAACTTGTCAGCATTGCCGACCGCGCCCGCGCTATTGGTGTCGATACTCTTGTTATGGACGACGGTTGGTTCGGCGCAAGAAACGATGACAACACCTCGCTTGGTGACTGGTTTGTAAATGAGGAACGCCTCGGTACCACACTTCGTGAACTTATCGACCGTATCCACGCCCTTGATATGAAGTTCGGTATCTGGTTTGAACCTGAATGCATCTCGGAACAAAGCAAACTTTATGCCGAGCATCCCGAGTGGTGTATGCAGGTGCCAAACCGTCCTGCCGCACTTTCGCGCAATCAGTGGATAATTGATATGAGTAATCCCGACGCGGTTGACGGCATATACGAAATGATGCGTAAGATACTTGACAAAAACCCGATAAACTACCTTAAATGGGACTTTACCCGCCATATGTCGGACATCTATTCCCACGCCGCTGACAGCGAGCATCAGGGTGAGGTTGCGCACCGCTATATGCTTGGTGTGTACTCGTTGTTAGAGCGTCTTTGCACCCGTTATCCCGACCTGCTTATTGAGGGTTGTTCGGGCGGTGGCGGACGTTTTGACTGCGGAATGCTTTATTACTCGCCGCAGATATGGACCAGCGACAATACCGACCCGATGAGCCGCACCCACATTCAGTACGGCACATCGTTCTGCTATCCCGTTAGCGCGGTAAGTTCGCACATCACCGCATCGCCGAGCCATCAGACGGGTCGCGACACTACATTTTATACCCGTTCGTGCGTTGCTATGGCGGGCACATTCGGTTATGAACTTGATATAACCGAACTAACCGATGATGAAATCAAGATGCTTTCGGCCGAAACCGAGTTTTACCGTAAGTGGCGCGAACTGATTCGCGAGGGTGAATATTACCGCCTGTCGGCACCCGACGACCTCTATGTTGCGTGGGAAATCGCCGACGAAGATAAGAGCCGCGCGCTGCTTACCGCGGTCAAGACCCGCACATATATAAACGGCAAACCCACAATAATAAAACTTCGCGGACTTGACGAAACCGCAACATACAAGGTTATTCAGGACGGCAAAGATTATGACACCCTTACGGGTTGCGCGCTTATGAACATCGGTATACGAATGGGCTACGGCGGCAGGGAATACACCGCCACCCGTTTTGAGATAATCAAGATATAATACAGTAAAACACAGGCGACCCAAAAGGGTCGCCTGTGTTGATTTTTTAATCTTATCTTATGCCGTAGTTTTCGATAACATAGTCCATATCCTTATCGCCTCTGCCCGAAAGGTTGATAAGCACCGAACCCTTATCCATCGTCTTTGCAAGTTTCATACCGTAAGCGACGGCGTGCGAACTTTCGATTGCGGGGATAATACCCTCAAGACGGGAAAGTGTGAAGAATGCATCGATGGTTTCTTCATCGTTGATAACATCGTACTTAACACGGCCAAGGTCGCGTAAAAATGCGTGTTCAGGACCCGACGACGGATAGTCAAGACCGCTTGCAACCGAGTAAACGGGTGCGGGGTCGCCGTTTTCGTCCTTTAGCATTATACTGTTAAAGCCGTGCATAATGCCCTCGGTACCGTATTTAAGGCTTGCGGCGTGGTCGCCGAGTTTTTCACCGCGACCGAGCGGCTCAATTCCGTAGATGTCAACAGGGTCGTTAAGGAATCCTGCGAAAAGACCCGCCGCGTTAGACCCGCCGCCCACACAGGCGACGATTGCATCGGGCAGATGACCCGTCATATTGGTGAACTGTTCGCGAGCCTCAATACCTACAACGCTCTGGAAATCGCGTACCATCATCGGGAACGGATGGGGACCGAGCACCGAACCAATGCAGTAAATGCAGTCCTTGTATTCCTTGCTGTATGCGTCAAATGCCGCGTCGACCGCCTCTTTAAGTGTCTGAAGTCCGTGTGTGACCTCAACAACATTTGCACCGAGTATCTTCATACGTGCAACATTCGGCGCCTGCTTTTTGATGTCAACACTGCCCATATAAATGTCACATTCAAGACCGAAATATGCGGCGGCGGTAGCCAGCGCAACACCGTGCTGACCTGCACCCGTTTCGGCGATAACCTTTTTCTTGCCCATATATTTTGCAAGCAAAGCCTCACCCATACAGTGGTTTAACTTGTGAGCGCCCGAATGGTTTAAATCCTCACGCTTGGCATAAAGTTGTACCTTTCCGCCAAGTGCATCCGAAAGTCTTTCAAGATGGGTAACAGGGGTGGGTCTGCCCTGAAATTCGCTTCTTATACGGCGAAGTTCGGCAATGAATCTGCGCGACTGACATATTGAAAAATAGGCATCGGTAATCTCTGCCATAGCGGTTTTGAGTTTGTCATCGATATAAACACCGCCGTACTTACCGAAATAACCGTCCTTGTCGGGATAGTTCTGAAAATAGGTTTCAAAATTCACATTTTTAAGTTCCATAATATCAATTCCTCTTTACATATATGTATATTATATAATAGTCCGCATTAAAAATCAAGACGCCATCGCTTTACAAGTAAAAACATATTATATTCCTCCAAAATAAAAAAGCCCCGTCCCACAATGGGACAAGACTGGAAATCCTGCGGTACCACCCAAATTGATGAAAAATCATCCGCTTTATATCGGTACTAACATACCGACTGTGCTTATAACGGGTCACATACCCCGTCGGCTGCTACTCACCACAAAAGGCTTTCGGCCGCCCTCATAAGTCCATTCGCCGCAATGCCGCTGCAACCGTTACACCGTCGGTCGCTCTCTAAAAAACGGGGAAATGCAGTTACTACTCTTATTCACAGGTTTAAAACTATTTTGTTTTTTGTATTTTATCACCCCAAAAAACTTTTGTCAAGTGTTTTTAGTGTTTACTTTTTGAAAAGTTATGGTACAATATTATATAGGATTATATAGGAAGTGTTTTTTATGTTTGATGAACTTAAAGGACAGGCATACGCCTGTGCAAAGGAAATTATAAATGTGGCAGGTCTTAAGGCGGGGCAGATTTTGGTTGTGGGTTGCTCGACCAGTGAAATCCTCGGCAGTAAAATCGGCACCGATTCTTCGCCCGATGCGGCAAACGCGGTTTTTGACGGGATAAATACTGCGGCGGCAGAGTCGGGAATATTTGTAGCGGCACAGTGCTGTGAGCATTTAAACCGCGCTATTATCATTGAACGCGCGGCGGTTTTGGGCTGTGATGAGGTCAATGTTGTACCGCAACCTAAAGCGGGTGGTTCATTTGCGACGGCGGCATATAATTCGTTTAATGAGCCTGTTGCCGTTGAGGAAATACGCGCCGATGCGGGTCTTGATATCGGATTTACTATGATTGGTATGCACCTTAAACGGGTGGCGGTACCTGTAAGGCTTGAAAACGACAGAGTAGGCGAGGCAAGGGTGCTTGCCGCACGGGTGCGCCCAAAGTTTATCGGCGGCGAGCGCGCACACTACGACCAAAATAAACTGTAAACCGAAAAATATTGGGTAAAATATAATTAGAAAGGAAGTATAAAAATGTCGGTATTAAAAGTAGATGTAAATAATTTTAGTGAAGTAAAAAACAGCAGTAAACCCGTTTTGCTTGATTTTTATGCGGACTGGTGCGGACCCTGCCGTATGGTTTCGCCGATTGTTGACGAAATTGCAGAGGAAAACCCGCAATACCTTGTCGGTAAAATCAATGTTGATGAGCAACCCGAACTTGCATCACAGTTCGGTGTGATGAGTATTCCAACACTTGTGGTTATGAAAAACGGCGAGGAAGTAAATCGCTCAATGGGCGCAAAACCCAAAAAGCAGATACTTGATATGTTGGGTTAAGTTGTTAGATAAATAAAGCATAATTTTGAGGCACCGTCTTTTACAGAGGGTGCCTTTGTTATATGTATAATTTTAAGAATTAAATATTTTTTATCTGTTATTCTCCTTTGCAGTATTGATAGATGCAATAAGAATTCGTTTTATCTCAGTGCATTTGTTAAGTAATTCTTTATCATTATAGTATCCGCTTTCTAATAGTAATTCTATCCAATATTCGCTTTCACTACATTCTTTAAGTGCTATTTGTAATTTTGCAATAAAATCAGCTTTTCCGTGTGCATAAAATGCTTCTCTAATATTTGCACCAATGCTTGTTCCAGAGCGCAAAAACTGATTTATCAAAGCACTTTCGCATTTTACATTTCTTAATTCTTTACATACTTTTATAACAGTGAGTGCAAACTCTTTTGATTTTATTATTAAAGGACTTTCGGTCATAATAAATACACCTCTTGTATTTATTATACTTTCTATAAATTAAAAAAGCAAGGCAAAGCCTTGCTAAATACTTATTCACTATTCACTATTACTTATTACCTAATCGACAAGTTTCGATAGAGAAGAGTGAAAAGTGAAGAGTTAATAGTGAAAAAGTAAAATCGACAAGGTCCTGTCGAAACTTGTCGATTTTGGCCCGCTGAAGAAGATTCGAACTCCCGACCTTCTGGTCCGTAGCCAGACGCTCTATCCAGCTGAGCTATCAGCGCAAACAGTTTTTCAAACCGCCATAGTATAATATCACATATTAAAAAGAAAATCAAGTGCTTTTTTAAAAAGTTTGAAAAATATTGTTTGCGCCGTTTTTATACTTCTTATAAATATTCACGGCATTGTTCTATTAACTTTTCTTCCAGTTTTATAAGTCTTTTACAAATATCTTTTGAAAACTCATCTGCCGCTTCATATTTGTTTAAATATTTATTGAGCGATTTAACACCCATATTACAACCGTCAGTCATTAAATCGGCTATAGTGTGGTCGGATTCGTTAACCACCAGTTTAATATTGGTTTTCATCCAGGACATACT
>JAZREH010000026.1:0-6764 GCA_045660705.1 Acutalibacteraceae bacterium | reverse complement strand
CAAAACGGGGCTTAAATTCGGCAATTACCTTTTTAGCGCGTTCAGCGTTGTTCTGAAGTAGTATAAACAACATATTAAGTTGCCATTTTGCGCTCTCTACACAGGCGGCAACGGGGTCGGTTACATAAAAATTATTTCCGTGCCCTGCACCTACCGTACCGCAGGAGGTCGGGTGTACAGTGGGCATTACACAGGAAATGTCGCCCATATCGGTACAACCCGTACTTACATGGTCGGTGACAGAAAAAGTATACTTTGAATTATCAAATGTCAGTTTTGCGGCATCGGCGACAACATCAATCATATTTTGGTCGTTTATAAGCGGGGCATAACCCGGATTGTCGACGATTTCGATGTTGGCACCAAGCGACAGTGCCGCACCGCACAGGGCGCGGTTCATTTTTTTGTTGGCATCCATTATCGCATCAAATGTACTGCCTCTGACATAACTTTCAAGGGTGACAAGTTCGGGTATGGCGTTTACAATTTCTCCGCCGTGGGTAATAATCGGGTGTATCCGTATGCGGTCGGGTTCCTTAAAGGTTTCGCGCAGGGCATTTACGGCGTTTATTCCGCAGTTTGCCGCATAAAGCGCGTTGACGCCCTGCCAAGGTGCTGCACCCGCGTGTGCGGATTTGCCCTTGTACGATATCTTTTTGGTGACGCAACCTATCATACCTTTGCCGCAGGTAAATGTGCCGCCCGCGTGTACCATAAATGCGATATCGCTGTCGTCAAAGAAACCGCGCGAAAGAAATTCTGTCTTGCCACCAAAGAATTTAATCTTGCCCTCGGCTTTAAGTTTGCTGCGGTATTCGATTTCAAGCAGTTCCTCGGCAGGTACGGCGCAAAGTTTTATCCTGCCGCAAAGCGAGTCCAGAATACCGTCCTCTTTAAGCGCCGCCGCGATTCCAAGCAGAGTCGCACTCTGTACATTGTGACCGCAGGCGTGAACGGCGCCCGTTTCGGGGTCGGATTCGGGGTGGCTTGGACATATTACCGAGTCGAGTTCGCCCAGTATCAGTATTTCGGGCCCCTCACGTCCCGTATCAATAACGGTATAAAAGCCTGTAATATCATCGGGCATTACAAGTTCATAACCGAGTTCGCGGTATTTTTCGGCAAGGTATTTTGTCGTTTTAAATTCCTTGTAACCCGTTTCGGGGTTTTTCCATATAAAGCGTTCTGCATCGAGAATAAGTTGTCTGTGCTTTTCAACCGCTTTAATAATTTTTTCCATATTCTGCACCTCATAATTGATCCTAATACAAATTTAATACTACATAATATCTTTGTCAAGAAACTGCCCATTTATAAGTTTTAAAAAAGCCTGTGCAGGCAGGGAAAGAGGATTATGCTTTAGGTGTGCGTAACCGATACTGCGTGCGGGCAGGGGAGGTGTTATATTCATTTTGCGGATAATCCCCGAACTTAGTGCATCCGTTGAAAACTCCTCGATAACACAGGAAACGCCAAGATGAATAGATGCAAACCGTATAAGCAGGTCGTGTGCCGCAATTTCAATCTGCGGTTCAAGAGAAATATGATTTTTGTTAAATTGTGACTCTATAAAATGTCGCGATGCCGAATTTTTTTCAAGCAGAATAAGGGGTTCTTTCGCCATTTCCTCATAGGTGTATGAAGATCTGACCTGATGTTCTGCACCGCATACAAATATATCGTGTATCTGAAGACAGGGGACAATATTCAGTTCGTCATCCTGAACGGGCAGATTTACAAAAGCAAGTTCGGCTTGACCCTCTTTTACGCGGTGAAGCATATCATACGAATAAGAATTTGCCATTTCGATGCGTATTCGGGGATAAGTTGCGTGAAATTGCTCAAGATAAGGAAGTAGATAATGTCCTGTAATGGTATCGCCTGCCGCAATTATAAGTGAACCGCTGTCGAGTTGATTGAGCTGGGCGAGCAGAGTTTCTCCCTGTTCAATCGACTGCATCGCGCTTTCAACCTTTTGAAAAAGCAGTTTTCCCTCGTTAGTAAGGGTGACGCCGCGCCGCGAACGGGTGAACAGTTTGGTGTTCAAATCCTGTTCAAGTTGGTGTATGCACTGTGAAATTGCCGACTGCGAAATATACAGATTTCGCGCCGCCGTCGAGAACGAGGCGTGACGTGCCGTTTCGTAAAATACTCTGTAGTAATCGAGTTTTGTTTTCATATAAGCACACCTTATTACTGTAGTAAGTTTTATCTATTTTACTTATGGTTTCAAATATATTATACTGTAAACGGACAAAATGTCAAGAATCGGGAGGATTTTTTATGGAAAGAAAAATAGGTACTGTTTCAAGAGGCGTTCGTTGCCCCATTATACGCGAGGGTGACGATATTGCAAAAATCGTTGTTGACAGCGTTATTGAGGCGGCAAATGCAGAGGGTTTTGAACTTCGTGACCGCGATGTTGTTGCCGTTACCGAATCGGTTGTTGCACGCGCACAGGGTAACTATGCATCGGTTGATGCGATTAGCGAGGATGTTAAAAATAAACTTGGCGGTGAAACCGTCGGTGTTATTTTCCCGATTTTAAGCCGTAACCGTTTTGCAATATGTCTTCGCGGTATCGCAAAGGGCGCAAAAAAGATTGTTTTAATGCTCAGTTATCCGAGTGACGAGGTCGGCAACGCCCTTGTTTCTCTTGACCAGTTGGACGAGGCGGGCATAAACCCCTATACCGATGTTTTGAGCGAGGCAAAATACCGCGAACTGTTCGGCGAAAATCCCCACCCGTTTACAGGTGTTGATTATGTTCAGTATTACGGTGACCTTATCCGTTCCTGCGGTGCCGAGGCAGAGATTATCCTTGCCAACGATGCACGCGCTATCCTTAAATATACAGATACCGTTCTTAACTGTGATATACACAGCCGCGCCCGTACCAAGCGCATCTTAAAGGCGGCAGGTGCTAAATGTGTGGTTGGTCTTGATGAAATACTCAGTGCCCCCGTTAACGGTAGCGGTTATAATCCGAAATACGGTCTGCTCGGTTCAAACAAATCCACCGAAGATATGATAAAACTTTTCCCGCACGAATGCTTTGATTTGGTTGAGGGTATGCAGGCACAGTTCAAGGCTCGCACAGGTAAGAATATCGAGGTTATGGTTTACGGTGACGGCGCGTTCAAAGACCCCGTTGGAAAGATTTGGGAACTTGCTGACCCCGTTGTTTCACCGGGTTATACCAAGGGACTTGAGGGTACACCCAACGAACTTAAACTGAAATATCTTGCCGATAACGATTTCGCAAATCTTTCGGGTGACGAACTTAAAGCCGCTATCGAATCGGCAATCAGCCAAAAGGATGATAACCTTGTCGGCAATATGGCATCACAGGGTACAACACCCCGCCGTCTTACCGACCTTATCGGCTCGCTTTGCGACCTTACAAGCGGTTCGGGCGATAAGGGTACACCCATCGTTCTGGTACAGGGATACTTCGATAATCTGGCGGATTAACAAAAATATACAGTTTCGACCGCGTGTTGCAGTTTTCACAACACGCGGTCCTGCTTTTTGGTAAATGTGTTAGGGGGATGTTAACCAATCGGTTAAACACTTGCCGAAAAAAATTCAAAATTTGAAAAAATCAGCAGTTTCTGTATTGACGGAGTATTTTGGAGGCGATTACAATTTAATTGACGATAATGACAAGTATACTCTGATGTAACAGTCGTATCGGCAGAAAATTAAAAGGAGATGTTTTTGTGAAAAGCAAAAAAATTCTGGCAGTTGTTTTGTCACTTGCGCTGCTTGTCGGTATGTTTGTCGGGGCAGTCCCCGCGAACGCGTTGACAGCAGGGCTCGGTGAAGTGGCACTTAAAGATGTCACTAAAACCGAGCAGATTACGGTTGTTGACCCTGTAAGTGAGTTTGAAACCGTAACCGACGAAACCGCACTTTATGAACGGGCGGGCGGCGGTTTGCCCGATTATATAAGCGTATTTGATTATAAAGCGGGTTCGGGTGACAGTGCCGCACTTACCTTTGATTATGATATGGGTTCTACCGAGTATAAACGCACATATTATAATGATTTCAATGCCGTCGATATGGTTGCGCCGACAAACAGTACACTTGTCGATGACGGCAAAGGCGGTAAAATGCTGCTTATAAATTCTAAAAGCACCGCACCCATATGTGACCTTAACGGAAATTATATTTTGGATTTTTATATCAAGGCTAAAAATCCCAATTATGATCTGATAAATATCAATTTGCGCGATGATATTCAACTTCGTTTACGCGGCAAGTATAATTCCCAAAATAAAGATGCATATGAAGTTCAACTTACCAGAGATAAGTATGAGATATATGATTCGTGCTACATCTCGGAGGTTGGTGTAAGTAACCTTAGCGGCGGTGTCTATGTAAGGGTAATATACAATAATGGAAATATTTCGGCGTACCTTGGAAAATCAAATGATTTTTCGGGTTCACAGCCCACCCTTACTGCCAATGTAACGGGTCTTTCGGACAGCGGTATATTTAAGGTGTACCGCTGGGATGCTGATACTTGGGTTGACGACATTTCGATTTATAACCTTGACAGTTCTGAAACAGTATACGCTAACGGCGGACCGTCCTACAACCAGATTGCACTTGACGGTAATGTGGTATCGGTAAACACCGTTTTGGGTGATGCAATTTCGACCCACGCCGTTGCCGAACTTTCGGGCGATGCGAAAATTAAGGTTTTGCGTAAAGGAACTTCCTTAAAGATTTGCGCAGATGATAGTGAAATTATCGATACAACAGTACCCGTTGACCATATAACGGGCAGTATTTCCACCCTTAATATGACGGCGGTCGAGGGTAGTGTATCCAATGTTGTTACATACGATACAACAAGCATTAACTTCAGTGGCGGTTATGCTTTACCTTTATCCCAAAATATTGCCGACATTACAATGACCGATGCAAGTTATGAAGAAGGTTCAAGCGTTACCCAAGACGGAAATAATTTAACCGTTGTGTCATCTTCAAAAGTTTCTAATACAACAGTCACTACCTCGAACTGGTTTACCGATTATTACGGTGATTTTGATCTGACATTTGACATTGAAACCACCCGTAATAACTGGACTTATGATTGGTTCAGATTCCGCGACGAGTCGGGCAACGGATTCAATGTTTATTTTGGTGTTGGTGCCGATACAATGTCAAGTCATTATTTTGATGTGACTTCGGTTAATATGAATATATCCACCGTATGGCGCCGCCCCGCGGGCACCTTTAACAACTGGCCCGGTTATGGCTATCAACATCAAATACGGGTTGTCAGAAGCGGTGCAAATCTTAAGGTTTACAATAAGTCTTCCCGCGATGGACTTATAGGAGTCGACGTACTTTTCGGTGAGTATACTATCCCTGCCGATGCCTGTTTTAATATGCATTATCATTTTAAGCAGGGCAGAACATATGTAAGAAATATAAATCTCTACGATACATCAAGAATCAAGACGGTTGAAAAGGAAATCACCGATTATAAATATAGTGCCGATTATACTGCTTTGGTTTCCCGTATGGATGCATACCTTAAAACAGTTTCGGTGGATGAGCGTTTTAACGCCGCCGATATCGCCGATATAAAGGGTATTTATGCCACGATGAAAGACCTTGCGGGCACCAAGGAAAACTATGCTAAACTGCTCTCAAATTGGGAAGCGTTCTTAAACAGCGGCGCCCCCAACAGCAGGACACTTCTGCTTTCCGATACACATACCGCCGATATGACGGGTGCGTATGACCTTGCCGAAAGTCTTGATACCGATGCAGTTATGCATATGGGTGACTTTTCTAACCGTGGTACACCCACCGAATATGCACAAATGACCGATGTTATGGCAAAATATCCTCGGTTTACACGCGGAAATGTCTTTGTTACACCGGGTAACCACGATACGGGCGGCGACGGTCGCGCATTTAATGTTGAGTATGATGTAAATGATGATTCTGCCGAAACTGCCGCAGTAGGTACTGCTGCTTGGATAAAGGCACTTGGGGATTATCTGCCCGAAAACACTACCGTTCCTTACTATAGCGGAAAAATCGGTAATATAACCGTAATCGTGCTTGCGCGTGAACGCCGCCCGTGGACAGATATCGGTGTTTCCGATGAACAGATTGCCTTCCTTAATGCCGAACTCCAGAAAGCAGGCAAGGACAACCCGATATTTATTATGTTGCACGAACCTTTTAACAATAATGACAGTCCGTTAGGTGCAACAAGTTATGCAAAAATACTTGGCGCTATTGACAGTTATAATAATGTTATCTTCTTCTCGGGTCATAAGCATACCACGTTTGAACAAAGTGAACAGATATATACTGACAGTGGATTTATCAATGTAAATATGCCGTCGTCGGGATACCATAACAACGGTTATATACTCGAAGCATATAACGATAGTATTGTGCTTCGTGCGGTGGATTTTTCAACAGGAATATGGCTTACAGAATACGACCTTATAATCCCCGTAAACAGTAACTATACCGATGAAGTAAAGGTCGCCTCCCCGATAGCGCAGTTTGACAATGTCCCTGCCGACGCGCTTTTCAGTACCGACCTTTCAAACTTTGCTCTGTCGCTTGAATACAGTGCCGACAGCAAGGCAGAGTTCAGTTTCGATGTGGTTGAAAATAATTTCAATAACTCCTATAGACTTACCCTTGATACCGATAATATAAAACTTGAAAGAATCGCAAACGGCACGGCACAGGAAATCGGCACATACGGCGATGTTGTT
>JAZREH010000025.1:0-8757 GCA_045660705.1 Acutalibacteraceae bacterium | reverse complement strand
GGTACCGAAACCGATGTAAGCGGTGTAAATAAAAAAACTGTAGGTAAGCATTCTCCCGATGGCACAAGTTTTTCTGATGCGACATTGGTAGGAGGTTGGAGAGATTATTATTTCTCAAATATTTCTATCTCCGAAGATGCCAAGTATTTCGTTTTCTGGATAGGCGCAGAAATGGTAGAGACCTATCAATATGCTGACCATACCGTTGTATTTTATCCCGATAATGGTAGCACTGCTGTTACAAAAACCTCTACTTGGACACCCCTCTTTATCAATTCTAATACAGGCGAACTTTATAACGGATCTGAACGCCCTGCTGCAAATAGTAACACAAATCCCGATGGGATAGTTAAAACAAAGGTAAACAGTGACTATTATGTTGCTATCCCGCTTTCGTGTTTTGATGTTACCGATGCGGAAACCAATATTACAACTAATCTGGTAAAGGGCAAGACTTGCAAGATAAGAATAGGTTTATCAAACTGCCGAACCTATAATGTAAGCGATAAAACTTGGAAAAGTAACACGCTTGAAGAAGAAGTGCATTTTGACAGCCTTGGTTCTGTAAAGAATATCGATACATTTATAGCCGATATGGCTAAAATGCACGCCAACTACAACCTTGACGATATAACCGTTACTTCGGATGTTCTTCCTTATAATGCGACCAACCCTGGATTTGCGGCACCCACTGCCGTAAGCACCCTTACCGATGACGGTATAACCACCGAATTTGCTTGGGATATGTTCCCGAATGCCGCAACCTATCAGGTAAAGGTTTACAACAGTATGTTGAACGAGGTCGCAAATATTACCACGGCCGACCTTTCAGCAACCGTATCGGGTCTTGTTGAAACCTATTATTACACCGTTCAGGTAACAGCGCTTGATATTAACGGTGATGTGCTTGGTGCATCCGCTTACAGAAAGTTTGTCGCATACGACAATGCAAAGTATTACAATATCGGAAACGATATGTCGGGCGACGATATTATCGAATGGTCTAACGACACAGGCGGCGGCGGCGGCAAGATGTCCTATTCACCCGACGGTACAGGATACTGGGCAGACCACAGCGGCGGCGCGATTGAACTGAATGTATCAGATGTAGAAATTCCCACCGACGCCGAAGCGTTTGTAATCTGGGTAGGACAGGAAGACCTTGGCGACGGTACACGCATTATGCCGAACTATCTTATCAGATATTGGGATGAAGATGCTAATGACTATGTGGCAGAAAATTCGGGTTCGGGTACCAAAACCACACTTTACTATCTGCCGACTGACGGCGGCGAAATCAGTACAAACACCCGCCCGGGAACTAATGAAACATGGTTTAACACTTGGTATTTCCCGTCAAGTAACAAAGGCGGCTTTGGCGGTGTTGGTTATATCGTAGTTCCGTTTGGTATTTACAATCAGGAAGATATTGCGGCACTTCGCGGCACCACGACCGATATTAAAATAACTATGCGCGAATACCGTAAGTATGATGCTGACGGCGCTTTTGTTGGCGCCTACACACCCGATCGTGACTTCTATATGGATAACATCGGCACAATCAGTGATGTTGACGCCTTTGTAAATGAATTTAAATACTTTAACGCTACCTATAACAGCGAAATCGGTTACTATAACACCACCGACACTACCGCGGTATTTACTGCGACAGGTACCGACTGCGGTACACTTTCTCTGGTTGCCGACGGTATGAAGTACAGCGTTGACGGCGGCGAAAACTGGATTGATGTAACAGGTTCTACCGTAAATGTTACAGGCGTTACCGCCGAAAAGGGTATTCAGGTATATCTGCCCGCAGGCGATATCGTTGATACCGATACCGAAGTACAGGTAATCGACATTACCAAACCCGCTGCCCCCACAGGCGTTACAGGTGTACAGTGCACCACAAGCGCTGTTGCTGACGGTAAGATAACAGGCGTTACTGCCGATATGGAATACACCTCAAACGGTGTTGATTGGACAACTGTTAACGGAACCGAGATAACAGGTCTTGCCAGCGGTACATACTATGTTCGCTATAAGGCAAACGGCACAGCACTTACTTCTGCTGAAATTGCTGTTATTGTTGAGCCTGCTTACAGTTACGATGCTGAAGACCTTAAGGATGTCAGAAAGTATCTGCTTATTAAAGATTACGACTATGACTATGCCGATGTAAACGGCGATGGGGATGTAAACATTCTTGACCTTATAAGACTTAAAAAGGTTTTAGCAGGTGATTATACCGATTGAAGGAATCTTTATACTATGTCTGTATTAGAGGATAAGAGAAATCTTGAATACTATTATCAGACCGATACCTACGCATACGGAATTTCAGATAAGGGCGATGAAACCGTCGCCCTTATCGACCAAAAGACCGGCGCATTGATTGATGTTATGAACGGTGGAGGCACAATGGAAATTTGTGATAGCAACGGCACCGTTCTTGCCGCCGCCGAGGGTGTTGACCGCATTGAAAAAGGCGATAATACTCTACGGGTATACTATAACCTTGAAGGCGAGGCGGCCACAAATTGTGAACTCGTCAGCGAATATTCTTTTCGCGCGGGTGGTATCGGCGTTTCACAAAGCATTGTTTGCGCCACTCCTGTTGCGGCCTCGGTTGGAAAGTCAATGCTTAAGCGTGCATTTGTACGCGATTATACCTCGGTAGATAAGGATATGGTAGGCAAGTGGTATTATCCCGAAAACGGTGATTACCCATATCTTGTGAATGAATCGGTGGCAACCGCCGTTAATATTGATAAGGCACATACGGTATATACCTTTGTTACCTCGGTTAAGGAAGATTCCACTATTTGGCGCGATTCCTACCCCGATATCAATATACCTCTTTCGTTTACAGACGGTGCCTTGGATAATTGCAGTTGCACCTATGAACTTGTCCTTTCAAGCACAGTCGGGAATAACACTACCGACCGTTACCGTGCGCTTTTCAGCGGACGTACCTCTGATTACGCGGTAGGCATTTTCCCCGTTACCGAAAACGGCGATAATTCCACGGTGTTTGTGGGTGACAGTGTTGATTTAAGGCTTAATGTTACTAATCTTACTAAGAAAAGTTTCGATTTCGCACTTAAGTACGATGTTTATAACTACTATGGCGAAATGGTTGATTCCGGTACTGTTAACGCTATACCTGTGGGTTCTGTTGATACCGATATAAAAATTTCGGGCAAATACGGAATGTATTATATTAACATCTATGCACAATCGGATAATTATACATATCGTGAATGTTATCCTCTGGCGCTTATTCCGACCGACAATTATGAAAACCGAAAAACCAATCCGTTTGGTTTGACTTCAATAGAAGGTCACAATGTTTTGGATGAATATATGACCGCCGCCGAAGTCCTTATAAAAACAGGTGCAGGTAACTACCGTATGTCTAACCACAGCGACGGACAGTATGCCGCGGTCAAAAGAATGGTTGAGGCGGGCGTCGGTATCAATGTTCAGTTTGGAACCCGAAATATCGGTGATGACTATCTGAAGAACATTGAGTCCTTCAAGAACAGTATCGCATCTTCAATTGACAAGGTGAAAGATTTTGCCGACTCAATCGAAATCGGCAACGAAATCGACGGCCTTTTAAACACCGAAAAACTTTCACAAAACTATGTTAACGGGACATTTCTACCTGCACAGTCGGTTGTGCACAGTAAGGGCTTTAAGTATGTTAATGCGGGCTCTGCCGGTAGCAGAACTAATTTCTTTGATGTTTTAGGCGAGTCCGGATTCTGGAATAAGTTTGACATTCTTTCCTCGCATTCCTACGGTGTGCCGATTATGCCTGACGCAATATCGGGCGGCAGTGACCTTTGGAACTACGAACAGGGTTGTCAGCGTGTGGCAGCGGCTCTTGAAAAGTATGGTGATAAAGAATGGTATATGAGCGAAACAGGCTACTGTACCGTTCCCAAAGACCCCGAACAGGTAAGCCTTCGCACGCAGGCGGATTACAATATGCGCATACTTGTTCTCGGTCACAGTTACGGAGCAAGCCGTATTCAGTTATACTGTTTCTATGACAGGGAGTCCCACGGTATGGGATATAATAATAAAAGTATGGAAATGGGCTACGGTATCTGCTATCAGCCCGATTTTCTGGGCGTTGTAAAGCCCAAGCCCACCACTGCGGCATTTGCCGTTATAAACCATATTACAGACGGTCTTGAAAAAACAGAGGAATGTCAGAAGTATACTACATCTACACTCCGTACATTTAAACTTACTAAAAATGACGGGTCACAGATGTATGTTGCGTGGTCGAATGCCAATCCCTTGCCAAACGCTATGCGGTACACAACCAAAGACCGCATTGTTGGTATGCCTTGGCAAAACCAGTGGACAGACAGCGAAACCGTAACCTTTGAAACCGCAGAAAGTAAGGTTACCGTTACCGATATTATGGGCAATTCCAAGGTTTATAACCCCGTAGACGGAAAGGTGGAAATCCCAGTCACAGGCTCTCTAGTTTACATTGAGGGAATAAAGTAGTAATTAAAGAATTAAATAACAGTCACGCTTAAGCATGACTGTTTCAAACGAAGAAAAATTTCGAGTGCCTCGACACGCAAACGCGTAGTCGAGGCACTCGACTGCTTGGGGTGGCAGGATTTGAAATGTATCTAACTGATATGCGTGCAAAATTTCCACCGCTATAATCAAAGATAAGCAACTCTCGAATTTACACACAATAATCTTAATGTTTAGTATGTTTAATGAGGCTCTATCCCTGAGTTCTAATGTCAAGTACGACCATTCTTCAAAAAAGAAGAGTGGTCGTTTTCTGATTGCAGCAAGATTCAATATTTGTATATGTACAATTTGTTGGCACGCCTTTCCAATTTACAACGGACGGCAGTGCACAAGGTTCAGGAATTATACGAAAAATTCTGTGATTGCTATACTACTGAGCAGGTGACAACAGTAACAGACGACCAGTTCAATCGTATGCAGGCAAAAAAGATAGGTGTAAAGGGAAATCTATTCTTTATACTGAATCAGTATTTGCCCTTACTTAATATTCTTGAAGGGTGCCCTAACTCGATTAGTGTTTCTTTGAAATATATGTTTAGAATTTCATAATGAAATTTTTAAAATTATTTTGTTTATCGGCGTATTTCCACAATAGTAGGTTGATAATGATTGATTTGCAATTCGAAATAAGAGAAAGTATATTACACAATATTGGTTTTGTTTTTGCGATATTCTTTAGGAGTAAGATGCTTCTGTAGGTTGCAAGTATTTCAGCGAATCCTTCCTGCCATCGCCAAAGCCAAACGTGGTCGATGTGGGAGTTAGCGATTAGATATATTTCAGGCATAAAAACATCGCCTTATTTTTTGTGATTCCAACGCCATTCGGTAGGTGATTGGTGCTGATACTTTTTAAATATAGTTGAAAAATAACTACTACTGCTAAAGCCTATCTTAAATGCAATGTCTGTAAGTGACATATCGGTTTTAAGAAGTTCGGTAGCCTTTTGTATACGGCGGTAGTTCAGATAGTCGATAGGTGTTTGTTTTTTGAAATTCTGGTGTAGCCAAGAACGGGAAACCTTCATTTCTTTGCAAATGGTTTCAATATTTAGATCTTCGCTGTAGTGTGTATCAATATAATCCTTAATCATTTGAACTTTATCGTCCGTATTTGTAACAACGGAAGAAAAATCGATTATTTGGCACAAAAGCGAGAAAAAAAGACTTGTTTGTAAAAGGTGGTCTTCTTTATTAAGAACAGATTGAAAACATTTTTTAGCCAAAGCAAGACATTCGTTATTTACAGAAAAAACGGAAACACTTAATTCCTTTAATTTATTACGCAATTTTTCTGAAAACTCATCAGACAGATTCAAAAGATTCGGCGCGTTGGGATTTATTTGAAACCAATACTGTTCGTGAATTCCTTCAAAGAAATCGGAACTTTTGTGGTATGTGCCTGAATTAACAATAAGTACATCTCCGCCTGATAAAACAATTTCTTCGCCGTTTATGGTAAAGAAATCTTTACCCTTTAATACTATGGTAAATTCGATGTTATCTTTATGATAGTGTAGTGGTACCCCGTCTTCTGTTACGGTAAGTCGTGCGTGACCGAAAAGTTCCAGACCGCTTATATCAAAATAATCGGACGTTAATACTTGGCGATTTGGTAAAATTTCGGTTTGTTCGGAATGCCAAAAGTCATCCTCTACAAAGTACATTAGCGCCTTTTGTGACATATCCACACTCCCTTTCGATTATATTTTAACCTGAAAAAGCAAATTTTACAATTAACATTATACACAGAATTTGCAGAAAAGTTTTAAATATTGTGCAATAATCAATATTGAAAGACAAAGTTAAAGTTAATGTGTACAATAAGATTGCGGTAGTTCAAATACCGACTTATAAGAAATCTACAGAAAGCGGGTCTTAAAATGAAAAAGTTAGTGAGTATAATGCTTGTATTATGCATACTTACGGGATTGTTTTCAGGTGTGTATGTGAACGCAAGCAATACGCAAGAAAAGAACTTTGAATTTAACGGCACAATGAGCAAAGAGATTTTGGGTAACTATCTTTCAAGGGCTGTTACTTTACAGGGCTTTTGTGTTGAAAATAATTCAGAGGATATTCTGTTCTATGAAGATTTAAGAATGATAAGGCGTGTAGGCGCCAAGTTTATAGGCAGAGCCGCATTTTACTCATGGGGCGGCAATATGAGTAATGCTCAGATAGAAAACCACTTTGCTGTTGCAAAACAAAAAGCAGATGCTGCACATACTGAAGATTCGGAACTGATTTTGCAGGCGGGTATATTTGAAATCATTTATAGAGGCACCGTTAATTCCACCCCTGTGCCGTCGTGGGTGTTAGAGGAATTTGGACAGACGGTGACACAACGCAACTTCAGTTTCGATGCTATGCTTCCGCCCGAAGACAGTATTTACGGTGAAGGATATTGGAACGGTAATACCGATACGGCGGTTCCGTATATTGGAAGTGTTGAAACCCAGATGTACATATACTACCTTATAACCCGTTATATAGATGCAGGTTATGAAGCGGTACATTTAGGTCAGGCAGAACTTATTATGAATAAGGAAGTTTTGCAACTTAAAAATTGGGATACCGTACTTACCAAAGCAAGAACCTATGCTAAAGAAAATGCACGCAGGGGAATAGTGCTGTTTGACGCCCACCGTGAACTTAATTCATACGGATTCAAAATATGGGATAGAATGTTATTGGATTTTTATTCCTGCGGTGCGGTTTCTCACGAAACCGAGGTTGTTGACGGCGCAGAATGTGCCGAAATGTTGCATTATGAAGAACAGTCGGTTTCTTGGATTGGCAGAACCCCCGGCGGAAAACATCCGTTAGGGTTTGATATGGATACCGCCTTTACGTTGGTTGAGTTTGATAATTTTGACGGTGTAAATAAGAACGGCGAACCGCACATCGCATCGGAAAACGATGTTTACTGTTGGGGTTACGATATTATTACTTGGTATGCTACCCAACCCGAATGGTACAGAAATCAGTATTTAATTGAGTGCGATGCCTTTTTAAAATCTGTAGACCCCGATGGCAACGGAGATCAGACCTATTTTATTCAGCCTGCTTGCCGTAGGGTGATTTGTCCCGAGGAAGCAGATTATCCGGTTAATAGTTATAAATTGAATGAAAACACCGATGTCGATAGGTTGATCGGACTGTTGGCGGCAGAAAATATCGAATACGAATTGAATACCGAAACAAATGAAATCACCCTGATACATACCGACAATAGTGTTTACCGTGCCAATTATCAAGGCAACGGTTGTATTACGGGTTCTAATCAAGAGGATACAATCAGAGCATTGTTTTTGGGAACCGATGCACAAGAAGACCTTACTCTTTTGCCGGAGGGTTATCCTGTACCCGAACCTGAGGTTGAATATGGTGCCGTGAATGAATTCAGTATTATTACAGACGGCAACCAAAAGGACGAAAGCAGTTCTGTGAAAGAGTATAACGAGAGTGAACTGAGTTACGGTAACCTTGAGGGTGAAACCAAAACATCGGTTGCTGGCAACAAAACGGTTCGTGTGCTGAAAGCAGGTCAGGCCAATACTTTTAGAATTGAGATTGATAAGAATGCAACGGCTATACAAATCAATGATTTTAAGATAGACAGTGCAGACGGAGGGTTATATCAGTATCATTTCTATTTGTCGGATGACGGTGAAGCCTTTAACATTATTGGTTCATATGACGGTTCTAACGGCAGAACTATTCGTGAAAACGGTTACAATTTTTCATGGGGCACGGTTGACCAGAGCTGGATAAGGGCGCAAAATAATGCCGAAATAGTGGGCAGAGCGCCGTTAAATGAAGACGGAACAAAAAAGGTGCTGTATTTAAAACTTTCTGCCAAGGGTGGAAACAGCGAGAACGCAGATGACATAGACCCTAATGCCGAGATTTCTTATGTAGGATTTAATGTGCAGTCGGTAGTTCCAATATCGGTAATTAACGAGAAAAACAATAATAAAGAAATAATTGATGAGTTTCGTATATTAACGGCAGGCAATGAAAAAGACGGCACGAGTGCAGTTTTAGAATATAATGAAAATCAACTTAATGTAGGCGTTTTACAGGGTAAAACCAAAACAAGCGTTTCGGGAAACAAAACTGTTCGCACACTTAAATCGGGTCAATCAAACCTATTTCGTATCGAGATTGACAAGAATGCGAC
>JAZREH010000024.1:0-1132 GCA_045660705.1 Acutalibacteraceae bacterium | reverse complement strand
TTTAAAAAGGCGCGGTAATTCTTCCTCAATAACCCCATCAATACCGGGATTCTGATGTCCTACAGCATTGGGCATACCCGACGGACACTCGGCAATGCGGGGTGTCGGGTTGCCGAAACGCGGTTCAAGGGTTGTACCCTTAAAAGAAAATGTTCCAAGCATATTTATATCGTAAAGCCGCGAAAATTCATCACCAAAACCGAAGGTTCCGCTTGCGGGGATGACGGGATTGTCAATTTCTATCCCACAAAGATTTATTTTTGTGTTTACCATATAATTTCCTCCCTACGCAGTACGGGACCGTCTTTGCAGATGCGCTTGTTTCCGTACTTGGTCTTGCAGGTGCAACCCATACAGGCACCGAAACCGCAACCCATTCTTTCCTCAAAACTGTACTGACCGCTGCAGTGAACCGCCGACTCTATCGCCTTAAACATCGGCATAGGTCCACAGGTGTAAAAATAGTCATAGGATATCCACTTCATCGCATCGGTAACAAAGCCCTTTACACCCTCGCTTCCGTCAACGGTGGTTATTATGGTGTTTATACCAAGTGCCTCGAACTGTGACTTGTAAAAGATTTCATCAGCGTTGTTAAAACCGAGTATTGCAATTGGAGTTTTACCCTCTTTTATAAGCGCCTTGCAAAGCCCGTAAAGCGGAGGTATACCTACACCGCCACCGATAACCACAGGATTATCGCCAGAAAGTTTTACCTCGAACCCGTTGCCAAGACCGACAAGCAGGTCAAGACACTCCCCCGTCTTCATTTCGGTCATTTTGTCTGTGCCGACACCGACCGCCTTATAAATCAGCGTTATTGTTTTGTCGTCATAATCACATACCGATATCGGTCGGCGAAGATAAAGACCGTCAATCTTTATGTTGACAAACTGACCCGGACGGGTAAGCGCCGATGTGTCACCCTCTAAAATCATTTTGTATACCGAGGGTGCAAGTTTTACATTTTCAGTTATTTTATAAATACCCTGTGTCATAATTACTCCTTTTCATACACTGTTCTGCCGTCCCAAACGGTCAGCAGACATTCGCCAAACAACCTTTGACCCTCAAACGGGGTCGCCTTGCCCAAAGATATAAAATCATCAGGATTTACGGTATATTCCCTTTC
>JAZREH010000023.1:0-4365 GCA_045660705.1 Acutalibacteraceae bacterium | reverse complement strand
GAATACCACCGCGCAGTTTGCTATTTTGTTTTTTCACACCGCGCACCTGCACAGTAAGCTTACCCTGCTCTCGCGTGTATATCGTAAGCAGCTGATCCGCTTCTTTATAATCCCGACTGCGCAGAATGATGGCATTCAAGTGCTGATACTGCTCCACCCTGACACACCTCTTCATCCTGCGTCAAGCGACGATGCAGCAAATAATACCCAATCTGACCGTTCTGACAGAATAAGTCTTCACAAAGTTTGCCAAGTTCCATACACTCCGCCTCCATTTGTTTCATACGTACGACCGATTTTTGTTGTTATATGCTTTATTATCGCGTGACACACATATATTATCCAACCAAATTTTACAGCTGTAAAACCATTGGCACAATTTCAATTATTCCAAACAATTCAAACACTTCTCATCTTCTGCTTTGGCCGCTTGTACCGCCCGTTCTTCTTCACTTAAATACGGCTTCATTTTGTTGCGAATATCCTGCATTTTTTCGTCTAAAAGCGCTGCCAGATCGGCACACTGATTGAGGCCTACCAATACCTGGCGCGGTACCACTTTACCAGTTTTATAATACAGTTTGTGTTCGAGACTTGCCCAGAAATCCATAGCAATGGTGCGAAACTGCACCTCGACCTGCATATGCTTCTTTTCATCTGAAAGGAATATCGGAATCTCCACAATAAGGTGAAGACTTCTATAACCGTTGGGTTTTGGGTTTAAAATATAATCCTTTTTACAGACAAGGCGGATATCGTCCTGACTGCACAGTTTTTCGGCAAGCATATAAATGTCCGACGGGTGCGAGCATATTACCCGTATACCCGCGACATCGTGCAGGTTTTCCTCAATTGAGGCAACATTAACGGGCAGACCGCCGCGTTCAAGTTTTTCAATTATACTGATGGGCGATTTAAGGCGGCAGATTATGGCTTCAAAGGGGTTGCGTTCACTCTCAAGCGAAAGTTCGGCATTCAGCACATCAAGTTTTGTCCGCACCTCTAACATCGCACATTTATATTTTGTCATCAAGACCGTAAAGGGTTTTGATTTTTCAAAGATTTCGTGCGCCGCTTTTGCCTGTGGCAGGTCGGCGGCTGTTATATTTTCCGACTCCATTATTTAACAAGTGCGGCAGAAAGTTTTTTCTTTGACTTTAAAACGGGTATAAATGCCTCAACCGACTGTTTAAAGTGGATATTGCCCGAAAGCATACCGTATGCGGCTTCCTGAAGTCCCGCATCATCCATAACAGCGGCAGAAAGTGCGGCAACAACAATGTTTACGGTTTCCCTATCACCCTGAACATATCCGAGTTCAAGCAGTTCATTAAGTTTCTTGACCGTCTTTTTCGCATTTTCACCTAAAATTGCCTTTATCTGCGGCACAAGTGTTACAGAATAAAAATCCATATAAAGGAAGTTTCCGTATGTGGCAATATGCTCTTTATAGGTATCCTTGTACTGCGGGAAAACATCAAGCACCTTTTTGGTAAAGCCCGCAACGGTGAGTGCACCGCTTTTCTGTGCGGAGGGCAGGTCAACCTCGGTAATGGGTTTGCGCTTTATCTTTATACCCATATTTTCGCGCAATGTACCCGTAAAATCAACGCCAACCGACTGAGCATCTTTAGCATTCTGCGTATCGTCAAAAAGCCAACTTGAAAGTTCAGCGTACTCACCCACCGTACCGTCGGTTATTTCGGCGACAGAGAGTATATACATCTGCTTTTCCTCGTTATAGTCAATTTTTACGGCGCGGGTTTCGTTTATAAAAGCACCCTCATCATTGCACTTAAAACCGTGTTCATCAAAAAACGGCTTGATTTCCTCAACAACATTACTGTAATATCTGTTATCCAAAATGTTCACATCCAAATATATAATATTGATATTTTATCATATTTGCGCTTATTTGTCATCCAAAAGATTTAAAACTTTTTATGAATTATGTTTTTCCACAGCCTTAATCTGCCGTATATCGCGACCGAAGAATTTCCTTGCGGTAAAATTACCGATAAGCCGCGATGCGATTCGGGGGGTATAAAGGTTCTCAATTTCCGACATCGAAAGGTTGGTATTTATAATCATCGGCTTTTTGGCAAGCAGGCGTGTATTTACGATGTTATAAAGAAGTGTCTTGGTGTAGTTTGTAGAAAACTCACTACCAAGGTCGTCGATGACAAGCAGGTCGCAGTTGATAGCGGCGTTATAACTGTTTTGGCTGTGGCTTTCAAAATGCTCTTTTTCCATTGCGGAAAACAAATTATAAGCCGAGCCGTATATAACATCATAATTTTTCTGTGTAAGTTCGTACACTATAGCAAGCGAAAGATGTGTCTTGCCAAGTCCCGCACTGCCCATAAACAAAAGGTTTGCCGAGCATTTAGGGTCAAATCCGATTACATATTCGCGGCACAGTTTTAAAAGTTGTGTCATCTTTTTACGCGGCACTATACCGCCCGTTTCGTCGGCAGGATAGTAGTTTAAATCGAAATTTTCAAAACGGCACTCATCAACAGGAAATTCACGCGAGAGTTCGTCAATACGCATTTTTTTAACAAGGTTATGTACACAGGTACAGATTCGTCCGCGCACATAACCCGTATCCTTGCAGGCGTCACAGTCATACTCAATCTCTTTAATACCTGCCTCGACACAAAGTACGGTCTTTTCGCGGGTAAGTGCGGTGGTTTCATCCTGCAGTCGCTTAAGTTTTTTAAGGTCGCCCGAAAGTGCGGTTATTGCGATTTCTGCACCGATTGCCGACAGTCTGCGGTTGATTTCATCAAGTCGCCCGTTCGTATCCGAAAAAGAAGCAATCTGATGATAGTGGGCATCGGTTTTTGTCTTAAGTAAATCTTCCTTTATCAAAAATGCCTTTTTATAGGCATCTTCGCGGCTTATCATAACACTTGTCCCCCTTTACTCGTCGCTGTCAAGCATTTTTTCAAACAAATCAAGGTCATACGCATCATAGTTATGCTTTTTATTACCCTTTTGTGGTGCGGCAGTCTTTTCACCGTTCTTAACATCGGCGGCGGTTTTATATCCCTTTTGATGCCAGCCGTCAAGAATCTTTGCGACATACGGAAAATAGAGTTTGGTTTTCTGGTCAACACATTCGTCGTACGCAAGGCGCAAAAGGTCGGGTGACATCTGCCACTCATTTACCCACTTTACCGAATATTCAAGTTCCTTTTCACTTGCGCGGCGTTTATCAATCCCAAACGCCGACTGTACAACGCCCCACGCAAGATTCTTTTCAATTGTCTGTGCAATATAATTCTCAGCATCGATTACCGATTCAACACCGTTATCCGACCAATTAACCGCCGTTTTTTCGATGAAACTTATATTACATTTATCCTGACTTAATGCATACTGCAAAAGCATAAGTATAACCGATACATCAAACCCTAAATCATCATAAATCCATACAAGGGTTGCCGCCTCGTTAGATTTAAGATTGCGCCCGAATTTCATCTGCGCCTCCCTTAAAAGCAGGGCGATATGCTCGTCCTCCAGTCCGCGATGGGCAACATCACTCCGACTTGGTTTTTCAGCCTTTCTGACCGCTTTTTTAGCAGGTTCAGTACTTTCGGGTATCGCTTCGGTTTTAACATCGCTTCCGATAATCCCACACTGTTGCCAGTAAAAAAGCGCGTCACATACCTCACTTTCGGGAATGCCAAGACCGTCGGCAGCAGCGGCGGTATCAATACCCGCTGAGATATTACGCAAAACGAAAAGCAGAACCTTTATCTGGGTTTCATTCGCCAGTTTAAGGTGGCGGTCAACCACCGCGCTCGGCACCATAAAAGGCGCCGAAAGTGCCTCGGGTAAAAGATAATAACTCATAAAGTTTTAATTTCCTTACATTTATTAACCGAACAACGGTGTAGAAAAATAGCGCTCGGCGGTGTCGGGCAGAACGGTTACAACCGTCTTTCCGCGACCGAGTTTTTTCGCAAGTTTTATTGCGGCGGCAACATTGGTACCGCTTGAAATACCGCACATAATACCCTCGCGGCTTGCAAGTTCTTTAGAGGTTTTTATTGCCTCGTCATCGGCGACAATACAGATATCGTCGTATATGTTCTGGTTAAGAATATCGGGGATAAGTCCGTCACCGATACCCATTTGTATGTGTGTGCCGATTGAACCGCCCGAAAGAATTGCGGCGTGTTCAGGCTCAACAGCCCAAATCGTCATATCAGGGTTGGCGGCTTTAAGTGTTTCACCGATACCCGTTATAGTACCGCCCGTGCCTATACCCGAACAAAAACCGTGGATAGGTCCGTCAACCTCCTTTAAAATCTCAACAGCCGTGTGTTCCCTCTGGAGAGCAGGGTTGGGAGGGTT
>JAZREH010000022.1:0-11435 GCA_045660705.1 Acutalibacteraceae bacterium | reverse complement strand
TCTTCCTAAGACCGCTTGGCCTCCGACTTGCGCCCTTATCTTCGGCGTTACCGGCAGCGGCAAGACCACTATTTATATCCGCCTTATTTCGGATATGCTGAAAAAGGGCAAGTCAGCCATACTTCTGGTGCCCGAAATTGCCCTTACACCCCAGATGATTGAGATTTTCAGCAGTCGCTACGGCAGTCGTACCGCCGTTTTACACAGCGCAATGTCACAGGGACAGCGTATGGACGAATATAAGCGCATAAAACAGGGCAAGGCCCTTATTGCAATAGGTACGCGTTCGGCGGTCTTCGCTCCTTTTGAAAATCTGGGTTTAATAATCATTGACGAGGAACAAGAGCACACCTACAAATCCGAAAAATCCCCGCGTTTTCACGCAAGAGATATTGCGCGATTCCGCGCGGCATACCATAAAACCGCTTTGTGTCTTGCCTCGGCGACACCCTCGGTTGAATCGTTCAGTGCCGCTAAAAGCGGTAAATACAATCTTTTCACACTTACCGAGCGTTACGGCAATTCCACACTTCCCACCGTCGAAACGGTCGATATGCGAAAGGAGATAACCGACGGCAACACATCAGCAATCAGCCGAACCCTTACCGAGGCAATCGGCGAGGAACTCGGTGCGGGCCGTCAGGTGATTTTACTTCTTAACCGCCGCGGTCACAACACATATATTTCCTGTCCGTCGTGCGGCTGGATTGCCGAGTGTCCGAGTTGCAGTATTTCGCTCACATACCATTCGGCAAACGGGCGTATGATGTGTCATTATTGCGGATACTCTGAACCCGCAACCAAAAAGTGTCCCGACTGCGGTGCCGAGCATATCCGTTTTATGGGTCTTGGCACACAAAAGGTCGAGGAGGAACTTAAACTTCTTTTCCCGAAAGCGCGTGTACTCAGGCTTGATGCCGACAGTACGATGACCCGCGATTCCTATTCGGTAAACCTTTCTGCCTTTGCGGCAGGCGAATACGATATAATGCTTGGAACACAGATGGTGGCGAAGGGACTTGATTTCCCGAATGTGTCACTTGTCGGTGTAATCGGTGCAGACCGTGCCGCGGCAAGTTCCGACTACCGCGCGTTTGAGCGCACTTTTTCCCTACTTACACAGGTTGTCGGCAGGGCAGGTCGTTCGGGAACTCAGGGTCGCGCCATAATACAGACAACCGACCCTAAAAACCCCGTTATTTCGCTTGCAGCCGAGCAGGATTATGACGGTTTTTACGGTGAGGAAATACTGACCCGCAAACTCATGGTTTACCCACCCTACTGCGATATATGCTGTGTCGCGGCACACTCTACCGACCGAAATACGGCACAGACTACTATAAATCAGATATTCGACTCTATAAAATCCGCGACGGCGGGCGAGTACAGTGATATAAAGATTATGATACTCGGTCCCTGCCCCGCCTCGATACCGAAAGTAAACAACAAATACCGTTTCCGTATGATAATCAAATGCCGTAATAACGCGCGTTTCAGACAAATGCTCAAAGAGTGTACGGCAGTAAAACCCAAAAACGATACTACGGTTACGGTGGATATAAATCCCGAAACTATTATTTAAAAGACGGAGAAAAACTATGGCAAAAAGAAACATTGTTAAAATCGGCGATGATGTATTAAGAAAGGTCTGCCGCACACAACTTAATTTTGATGAACGGCTTCACCAGATGCTTGACGATATGAAAGAAACTATGTATGCCGCAGAGGGTGTGGGTCTTGCCGCGCCGCAGGTCGGAATACTTCGCCGTTTCTGTGTTATCGATGTCGGCGAGGGCATTATTGAACTTATAAACCCCGTCATTACCGAACGCGAGGGTTCGCAAACAGGTAGCGAGGGTTGCCTTTCAATCCCCAACCGTTACGAGGAGGTTACCCGTCCTATGCGAGTTACAGTTCGCGCACAGGATAGAAACGGTCAGAACTTCACCGTTACAGGTGAGGGGCTTTTAGCACGCGCACTCTGTCACGAAATCGACCACCTTGACGGTGTTCTTTATATCGACCACGTTTGATTTTTCTTTGTTTTGAGGTGATTTACTATGCGTACTGTGTTTATGGGCACACCCGACTACTCGGTAAAAACGCTTGCGGCGTTACTTGATGCCGATTACGATGTTGTCGGTGTCTTTGCACAACCCGACAAGCCTGTCGGCAGAAAACAGATTCTTACCCCGCCGCCGGTCAAACAGTTTGCAATCGAAAAAGGTATACCTGTATACCAGCCTACCACTCTGCGTGACGGTACCGCATATCAGACCCTCAAGGAACTTGCCCCCGATGTTATCGTGGTTGTGGCATACGGAAAAATTTTACCCAAAGAGATACTAGAACTTCCAAAATACGGTTGTGTAAACGGTCACGCTTCCCTCCTGCCCCGTCATCGCGGTGCATCGCCCATACAGTGGGATATCGTATGCGGCGACCAAAATGCCGGTGACACCACAATGCTTATGGATGAGGGTATGAACACAGGCGACATTCTTGAAACCGCACAGACACCAATCGGTGAAACCGAAACCGCCGAACAACTTTTTGAGCGCCTTTCTGGGATTTCTGCCGATTTGATGATATCTACACTTAAAAAATTAGAAAACGGCACCGTCACACCGACAAAGCAACCGACAGAGGGTGTGACCTACGCCCCCATAATAAAAAAAGATATGGCGCGGCTTGATTTTACAAAAGATGCAAACGAACTTTACAACGCTGTAAGAGGTTATTATTCGTGGCCGTGTGCCTTTTTCTTCCTTGACGGTAAGCGTGTAAAGGTTATCGAAAGTCGCATTTCAGGCAAAACCGATAAACCTTGCGGCACCGTAATTGAGGCGAAAGACCGCCTTGTGATTGCCTGTGCAAACGGCAGTTCACTCGAACTCGTCACGGTACAGCCTGAAGGTTCAAAGGCAATGACGGCGGCACAGATGCTTTGCGGCAAAAGTGTCGAAGTCGGCACCAATGTACTATTGTAGGTGATTATATGGCAAATGCACGATTTATTGCACTCAAAGCATTGAACGAGGTCCTGCAAAGCGGCGCTTTTTCAAACATTGCGCTTGACCGCCTGCTTGCCTCTGACCAGATACTCCCACCCGACAGGGCGCTTGCAACCGCACTTTTTTACGGTGTTCTTGACCGCAAAATCACCATTGATTATGTGCTGTCAAATTTTATGAGCCGACCTGTTTCAAAAACCGCACCGATAACCCTTAACGCGCTTCGGATTGCGGTCTATCAGATTATGTATATGGACAGGATTCCAACCTCTGCCGCCGTTAACGAATCGGTTAATCTGGTAAAGCGGTCGCCCGAACGCTACAATGTGGCTTTTGTAAACGGGACACTGCGCAGTATTCTGCGTGAGGGTATCACACTTCCCGAAATTTCAGATTCAGAGTCTTTAAGTGTTGTTTTCTCCTGTCCCCTGCCCATTGTCGAGGGATTTATCAATGACTACGGTATGGAAAACACCGTAGCCATCCTTGAAAGTTCGCTTGATGCACCGCCTATAACGGTTCGCGTAAACAGCATAAAAACCGATGCCGACAGTCTTATTGATTTTCTTTCAGAAGAAGGTATCAATGCAGAAAAAACAGATGTTGACGGTGCGCTCGATATCCAGAACACCGTAAATATCCGCGAACTTAACTGTTACAGGGCGGGACTTTTCCACATTCAGGACTGTGCATCACAGATAAGCATATCAAAACTTGCGCCGCGCGCGGGTGAGTCTGTACTTGATGTCTGCGCCGCACCGGGCGGAAAAAGTTTTACTATGGCCCAACTTATGCAAAACAAAGGAAAAATTACCGCTTTTGACATTCACGAACACCGTGTTGGCCTTATCGAAAGGGCTGCCAAACGGCTTGGTATCAATATTATTGATGCAGCGACGGCGGATGCAACCCAGTTGCCCGACGAACTTGGCGAGTTTGATGCAGTGCTTTGTGATGTTCCCTGTTCAGGTCTTGGCGTTATACGCCGTAAGCCCGAAATTAAATATAAATCTGTCAAAGAATTTGAAATGCTGCCTAAACTTCAGTACTGTATACTGTGCAGTGCCGCTAAACACCTGAAATCGGGTGGGCGGTTGCTCTATTCGACCTGTACACTCCGTATGGCAGAAAACGAAGAGGTTGTCGGCAGGTTTATCGAAAAACATCCCGAATATACCGTGCAGTATGAGCATACCTTTATGCCGCACACCGACGGCACCGACGGTTTTTACTGTGCACTTATAACAAGGGCGTAACACAATGCAAAAAACAGATATAAAATCAATGTACCAAAACGAACTTGCCGACCTTATGAAGACTATGGGTCAACCGAAATTCAGGGCGGCACAGTTATATAAATGGTTGCAGAGCGGCGTCGAAAATTTTGAGGAAATGACCGATATCCCAAAATCTCTTAAATCGGCACTTGACGAAACCTGCTATATTGCGGGGGTAAAGATTGTTCGGCGGCTTGAGTCACAAATCGACGGCACCGTAAAATATGTATACGAACTTTTTGACGGTGAATATATTGAATCGGTACTTATGAAGTACGAACACGGATATACTGTCTGTATATCGACACAGGTAGGTTGCCGAATGGGTTGCAGTTTCTGTGCTTCGGGCATCGGCGGACTCATCAGAAGTCTTACAGCATCCGAAATGTTGGCACAGATAACAGCGGCGCAGCGCGACAACGGTATCCGCGTTTCCAACATTGTTATGATGGGAATGGGTGAACCGCTTGACAATTTCGAGGCAAGCGAGCGTTTCTTACGGCTTGTAAGCGATAGCGGCGGTCTTAACATCGGTCTTCGCCATATTTCGCTTTCCACTTCGGGTGTCGTAAGCGGGATACATCGCCTTGCCGAACTTAATATGCCAATTACTCTTTCGGTTTCACTTCACGCGCCAAACGACAAAATACGCAGTCAAATGATGCCCGTAAACCGCAAATGGAACATTGACAGTCTGCTTGATGCCTGCCGTTCCTATCAAAAGGTCACCACACGCCGTATTTCTTTTGAATACGCGCTTATTGAGGGTGTCAACGACAGCATTGAGTGTGCCGAACAACTGGCGCAGAAACTTCGCGGTATAATGTGCCACATAAATCTGATTCCGGCAAATCCGGTTCGGGAAAACACATTTAAAAAACCCGACCGAAAAAATATTATCCGTTTTAAGTCGTTGCTTGAAAGCAAAGGACTTAACGCAACAGTCCGAAGAACGCTCGGTGCCGACATAGACGCCTCCTGCGGTCAACTTCGGAAGAAAGCGAGGGAAAACAGCAATGCAAATTTACAGTAAAATGGACATCGGTAAAATGCGCCGTTCAAATCAAGACGCATACCACGCCGAAATCCTGCCCGACGGGACCGCACTTGCCGTTGTTTGCGACGGTATGGGCGGTGCAAACGCGGGAAATGTCGCAAGTGAAAGCGCAACCATGGCTATTTCGGATTTTATTCGCCGTTCGTGGCGCGAAAAGATGAAAAACGAAAATCTGCTTTCACTGCTTCAAAGTGCTGTGCGCTCTGCCAATATAATCGTTTACGATATGTCACGAGAAAATACGGCACTTGAAGGAATGGGGACTACGGTGGTTGCTGCCCTTATCAAGGAGGACTTTGCCGTTATCGCCCACATCGGTGACAGCCGCGCCTATCTTGTACGGGGTAATGAGTTAAAACAGTTGACCCGCGACCACTCGGTGGTGCAGTCGCTTATCGAAAGCGGAAAACTGACCCCCGGAGGAGCGCGTGTACACCCAAGAAAGAACGTCATAACCCGCGCCCTTGGAACCGAGGAGGATATACTTGCCGACGGGGTCGAGGTAAAACTTCAGTCGGGTGATTCGCTTATGCTTTGCACCGACGGTCTTACAAACTTCGTCGACAGCGATGACATAATCGGTATATTCGGCGGCAGCGATATAAAAAATGTTGCCGATACTCTGGCAAAAACTGCAAATCAAAACGGCGGCGGCGATAACATCACTGTCGTAACTGTCACAGTATAGAAAGGAAGATTGCTATATGGATAAATATGTTGGAAAGCGACTTGACGGTCGTTACGAAATCAGAGAAATTATCGGTGTCGGCGGTATGGCCGTTGTTTACAAGGCATACGACAATGTTGAGGACAGAATTGTTGCCATTAAAATACTTAAAGAAGAATTTGTATCCAATGAGGAATTTATACGCCGCTTTAAGAACGAATCAAAGGCGATTGCGGTGCTTTCACACCCGAATATCGTTAAGGTTTATGATGTAAGTTTCGGCGACCTTATTCAGTACATCGTTATGGAATACATCGACGGCATCACGCTTAAGGAGTATATTGAGCGTCAGGGCAGTCTTCGCTGGAAAGACGCTGTTTACTTTACTATACAGATTTTAAAGGGTCTTCAGCACGCACACGACAAGGGAATCGTGCATCGCGATATCAAACCGCAGAACATTATGCTGCTTCCCGACGGTACCATTAAGGTAACCGATTTCGGTATTGCCCGTTTTGCCCGTAGCGAACAGCGCACCATCACCGACAAGGCAATCGGTTCGGTACACTATATCAGTCCCGAACAGGCTCGCGGTGAAAAGACCGACGAAAAGGCTGATATATATTCGGTCGGCGTTATGCTTTATGAAATGCTTACAGGTGAACTGCCTTTTCAGGCAGAAAGTGCCGTTTCGGTTGCTATTATGCAGTTGCAACGCGACCCGCAACTCCCCACCGAAATCAACGGTTCTATCCCCAAGGGCCTTGAACAGATAACAATGCACGCTATGCAGAAAACCCTTGAACGCCGCTACCAGTCGGCATCCGAACTGCTTTGCGACCTTGAAGCGTTCAAGAAAGACCCCGCCGCAACATTTGATTATTCGTACTTTGTTGACGATTCGCCCACAAAGTTTGTAGGTGCTGTCCGTTCGTCTACCCCCGCGTCAGAGGTGGTTGTACCCGACGATACCGACACCGACCGTGACGAGCCGACCAAAAGCCGCACTATCCCGATTCTTGCAGGTATTGCGGGCGCCCTCATACTCGTTTTGATTGTTCTGGGCGTATGGGTAATAAAGAACTTTGTTTTAAAGGGTACACGCGGTGAAATCAAGTGTCCTGATTTTGTCGGTATGAAACTTGAGGAAATCAAGGACAATCAGGAATATATGAATAACTTCATCATTTCCGAAGAATGGGAACACCACGACGAATACGAATTCGGCACCGTTTATGAACAGTCACAACCCGACGGCGAACCTCTTAAAAAGGGTGCTAAAATCACCCTGTATATAAGTATGGGACAGTCAACCGTTAAGGTGCCCGATGTTCACAACAAGAGTGAATCCTACGCCGTTTCAGAACTCAAATCAAAGGGCTTCAAGACCATTATAAAGGAAATTGCCGACGATGAAATTGCGGCGGGTCTTGTTGTTAAGACCGAGCCTGCCCGCACCACTGTAGTAGCACAGGGTACCGAGATCACAATCTTTATAAGCACAGGTAAAGAGATAAAGATGGTTGATGTACCGAATGTTGTCGGTCTGACCCGCGAGCGCGCAAAATCCGATATCGAAAAGGCGGGTCTTGTTGCGAAGTTTGAGGAACGCGACCTTTCCTCAAAAGAAAACTTTATGAAAAAGGGTTATGTAATTACCCAGAATCCCGACCCCAATTCAAGCACCAAGGTTGCTGAGGGCACCGAAATTATGGTTTATGTAAGTACGGGTATTGTAAATTACGAATTCGACCTTAAAATCAAACTGCCCAGCGACTATGCAAACGAAACTGGCAAAATCGCCATTTGGGTTGATAACAAGGAATTTGCTTTGAGCGATAAAGTCAACATTAAATCGCTTTCAAACTACACTTTCAAGGGTCTTAAAACCACGAAAGAAGAATTCTTTGCCACCGTTAAATTCACAACCGACGGCGTAAAATATGATGATTATATCGACATAACGGTTAGTTCAAATGACGGCAACTTCTCGATTGATTACGAATATAAATACCCCACTAAATCATCGGGTGATTCCAACACCGACGAATAACTGAAATGCAAGGTATTATTTTAAAGGCTCTGTCAGGATTTTATTATGTAAACTCGCGCGGCTCTCTTTACGAGTGCCGCGCGCGTGGTAATTTCAGAAAAAACGGCATTACCCCGCTTGTCGGCGACAGCGTGGAATTTTCAGCCACCGACTCAAACCACGGCGTGGTAGAGGCAATTAACCCCCGCAAAAGTGAACTTTCGCGCCCGCCTGTTGCCAATATTGATAAACTGTTTATCGTTTCGTCCTATTCGACACCGTCCCCTGACACCCTGCTTATTGACCGTATGTGCGCCAATGCAATACTGCACAACATTCAACCCGTAATCGTTTTTAACAAATGTGATATGGGCGATTTTTCACAGTATAGTAGCATCTACACCCATGCAGAGTTTAAAACCTACACCGTTTCGGCAACCGATAAAACAGGACTTGACCCGCTTAAAGACGAGGTGCGCGGTTGTATCTGTGCCTTTGCGGGAAATTCGGGTGTTGGTAAATCCAGTCTTTTAAACGCGCTTTTCGGCGACCTCAATATTGCAACAGGTGATGTCAGCGACAAACTCGGTCGCGGACGCCATACAACGCGTCATACCGAACTGTATCCGCACCCGCTTGACGGATATATTGCAGATACACCCGGTTTTTCTTCACTTGAAACGGGGCGTGACGACCTTGATTTGAGGGAACGCCTTGTCGAATGTTTCCCCGATATTGAAAAGTTTGCCGACGGTTGCCGCTTTTCCACCTGTACCCACACAAAAGAGGACGGTTGCGGCGTGCTCGAGGCACTTAAAAACGGTTTGATTGAGCCGACACGCCACCAAAGTTATACCGTCCTTTTTGACGAAATGAAAGATTTAAAGCCTTGGGAACAAACAAAACACCAAAATTTTAAAAAACGGTAACCTTTTACCCTCTTTTCGCATTATATGTAATAACGGAGGGAGAAAAATGCGAAAAAGAGGTATCAACAAAGGTGCAATTGCCATTACCTTTGCGGTAGGACTGTTAATCAGTTGTTTCTGTCCTCCGCGATTTCTTGTGGCGGTGCTTGCAATCTGGGTAATTATACTCGGTATTTCCTGCGCCAAATACTGTTAGAGGTGTTTTTATGAAGGTTGTTCTGGTAAAAAGTCCGAAGTTTTTGAGCGGTATTCTGCGAATGATTTTTGGAATCAAAAAACAGGAAATATAATACATAAACACCGAGCGCTTTAAAACGCTCGGTGTCTTTTATTATACCTCTTAATAATTTTCAAGAAAACTGTGTGTTTCCCCACAGTCACGGTCACGCCAACCTGGGATAGTGGCAAGATTTACATTGTGGATACTGCGGAAAATATTGTTGTCAACTTCGGGATTAACACGGCGCAGGTCGTTTATAAGCGCCTTTATTTCCTTTCGTTTTGAAAGGTCCTCCCGTTCACTGCTTTCTGCGGTAAACTTACAGGCACACTGTAAAAAACGAAGCCCGTTATGATTTGCCCACGAAATTATATCCTGCTCTTTCACCCTGTAAAGCGGGCGGATAAGTTCCATTCCCTCAAAATTTGTACTGTGAAGTTTAGGAAGCATCGTCTTTATTTCAGATGCGTACATCATACTCATAAGCACCGTTTCGATAACATCGTCAAGGTGGTGTCCAAGTGCGATTTTATTGCACCCGAGCGACCTTGCCTTGTCGTACAGTGCACCGCGTCGCATACGGGCACACAGATAGCAGGGTGAACCGCCCGCACCGTGCACAACATCAAAGATATTATTTTCAAACACCTCAATATCAATGCCGAGTGTTTTTGCATTTTCTTCTAATAGTTTTCGGTTTTCATCGGCATATCCAGGGTCCATCACGATATATTTGACCGTAAACGGAACATCACTGTGACGGCAGAGTTGCTGCATACACTTTGCCATAAGCACCGAATCCTTACCGCCCGAAATACATACTGCAATACAGTCGCCAGCCTTTATCAGTTCGTACTCCTGAACTGCCGCGATAAAGGGATTCCATATTGTTTTGCGGTATTTTTTTACAATACTGCGCTCAATTTCCTGATACCTTTCAAGTTGCCTTGCCATAATACACCCCAAAAAAATTACTGCACCTATATTATTATAGATGCAGTAATAATTTTTTTCAATCCTTTTTTATGCCTTTTTGCCCGAAATCGCACGAATTACAACAAGTGTAACAATCATAAGTACGATAGCAATCGGCAACGCGATAAACCAACTGTTTATGAAACCTGCAACAATGTAGGAAACAAAGGAAACAGCCGCAACGGTAATCGCGTACGGAAGTTGAGTTGAAACGTGGTTAATGTGGTTGCACTGTGCACCGGCAGATGCCATAATGGTTGTATCCGAAATGGGCGAGCAGTGGTCACCGCAAACCGCACCGGCAAGACAGGCGGACATAGCGATGATACCGATTTCACTTCCAACCGGGAATATACTTAAAACGATGGGGATAAGGATACCGAATGTACCCCACGATGTACCTGTAGCAAATGCAATAAAGCAGGCAACGATAAATATGATAGCGGGCAAGAAGTTGCTCAAAGCACCTGCAGAAGCAAGGGCACCCTCAACAAATGCGCTTGAATCAAGCAGGCTGGTAGTGTTCTTAAGGGTGGTAGCCATTGTAAGAATAAGAATGGCGGGAACCATCGCGATAAAGCCCTTTGGAATGCACTCCATAGCCTCTTTAACAGTAACAAGGCGGCGTGCAACAAAGTAGATGATGATGCCGATAAGGGCAATCAAGCCGCCCCAAGGCAAGCCTACGGTAGCATCGGTGTTGGAGAATGCATCAATAAAGCCAAGTGACTTATCGTAATTTGCCGAAGCAAATACCCATTCTTCGCCCATACATCTGCCGACATAGAAAAGCGAGAATACGCATACGCCGATAAGGAAAACTATCGGAAGGACAAGGTCGATTACCCTGCCCTTTTCGGTTGCGGGGAGTTCTTCACTTTCAATCTTTTCCTCACCCGTTGTGAAAAGGTCACCGTTTTCGGCATTGATTTCGTGCAGGCGCATTGAACCGTAATCAAAGTTCATTACCGCGATACCGATAACAAATACAAAGGTAAGGAGTGAGTAGAAGTTATAGGGGATCGCCTTGCAGAAAAGTGCAATACCCTGACCGTCGGGTGCATACGATGCAACAGCAGCGGCCCACGAAGAAATCGGTGCAATCATACAAACAGGTGCCGCAGTAGCATCGATTAAGTAAGCAAGTTTAGAACGCGAAATCTTTGCCTTGTCGGTAACGGGGCGCATAACAGCACCAACGGTAAGGCAGTTGAAATAGTCATCAATAAAGATAAGCACACCGAAAAGGAATGTAGCAATCATA
>JAZREH010000021.1:0-1489 GCA_045660705.1 Acutalibacteraceae bacterium | reverse complement strand
GCCGAAATATGTTCGGGATTAAGTCCGCACACAAAATCAAGGCTGTTTTCAAGGGTTTTTATATCGCTTTCGGGAAGACCGAGCATAAGGTCAAGGGAAATATTATCAAATCCCATCTCCCGCGCAATCGACACCGTCTTTTGAGCGTCATCCACCGTATGTTTACGACCCAAAACCGACAGTTCCTTAGGGTTTGCACTTTGAACGCCTAACGACAGGCGATTAACACCTGCCGACCTTGCCGCCGACAAGAACTTACTGTCAGCACCAGTCGGGTTCATTTCGGCGGTGATTTCGGCATCGGCGGTTATGTTAAAACTGCCGCGCACCGCCTCCAACAGAGGTATTATTCCATCTCCAAGAAGTGACGGTGTTCCGCCGCCGATATATACAGTATCAAAAGGGCGGTCACAAAGACCGCCCCATCTTTCAATTTCTGCCGTAAGGGCAATCAGATATTTATCAATATCCTGTGCACACGGAGTATGCGAATAAAAATCACAATAGGCACACTTTCCGTTGCAAAACGGGATATGCAGATAAATCCCCGAAGTCTTACGCAATTATCTCACCCGTGCAACTGCCGGGAACGGCAGCAGCATTAGCCTCATCGGTGTCGATGTGCATAGCAAGTGCGAACTTATCGCTGACGCGGACAACAACATCACCGAAAGTAAGTGCGCGACCCTCGGTAGGAATCTGAACGCTTACAATCTGCTTGTCCGAAAGACCGTACTTTTCGGCATCAGCGGTGGTCATATGTATATGACGCTTTGCGGCGATAACGCCCTTTTCAATCTCAACCTCGCCACAGGGTCCAACAAGTTTGCAACCCATTGTGCCGTCGATGTCACCCGACTCGCGAATAGCGGCGGTTACACCGATAGAACGGGCATCTGTAAGAGAAAGTTCAACCTGTGTGTCAGGGCGAACGGGGCCAAGGATAGATGCCTTAAGGCTGCCCTTAGGACCAACAATGGTAACCTTTTCTTCGCAAGCAAACTGACCAGGCTGAGAAAGGTCTTTTTTATTTGTGAGTTCGTGACCCTCACCAAACAGTACGGCGAGTGCCTCTTTCGATACGTGCACGTGACGTGCGGAAATTTCAACTAATACGGGTCTTTCCATTTTAAAACATTCCTTTTCAAAATTTTCTTCTTATATTGTAACACATTTTCTGTGTTTTGCAAGTGCTTTTTACAATACTTCCCTATAATAAAGTCCGCGTGTAAAATCCCCGTCGGGTTTTGCACCATTTATATAGGCATCGATTACGCGCCTTGCCTCGTCGGGCGACTCGTCATCAAAGCGAAGATACAGAAAATCAAATCCTGACAGTTCGTGCTTTCTATCGGCAAGCCAGACAGGTACACTGTTTAGAATTTCGCTGACCCCACCCGTACAGCGCACAGGGAATTGAACCCCCTTGCGGTCGGTTAAAGTCGGAGGCCAAGCGGTCTTAGGAAGACAACTGTGGTACCCAACTCGC
>JAZREH010000020.1:0-3292 GCA_045660705.1 Acutalibacteraceae bacterium | reverse complement strand
AGAATACAAAAAGCATGTTTATCTGATTATGAATAAGGCTGCAGGCGTGTTAAGTGCATCTGAGGACAAAAGCCGTCAGACGGTGGTTGACCTTGTTCCCGACCAACTTAAACGAAGCACGCTTTTTCCTGTGGGCAGACTTGACCGCGATACTACGGGACTGCTTATTATTACCGATGACGGAGATTTTGCACATAATTGCATTTCTCCGTCAAAGAATATAGAAAAGAGATACTCTGTTGTGCTTGACGGCGATATCGAAGATTCTATGATTCAAAAATTTGCCGAGGGTGTAACACTTGCCGACGGTACGCTGTGCCGTCCTGCCCGTCTTATACGCACAGGCGAAAACTGTGCCGACATAATTATAACCGAGGGCAGATACCATCAGGTCAAGCGCATGTTCGGTACTGTTGGACTCGGTGTCGAAAAACTTAAGCGCGTTTCGGTTGGTGAACTGATACTCCCCTGTGATATCGGCGAGGGAGAGTGTCGCGAGATGACCGAAAATGAGATTTCAGCGGCACTGAAATAAAGCATATATTTACAGCGGTTTATGGAGTTATTTTGGCGCTTTTTTACAGGCTATTTTGATACTACCTACAAATTGAACAAAATGATTTTTGAAACATTGGTAATATTAATTATAGCATTTTGAAGCAAGTTTTGTTATAATAATTAAGACATGACAGTGAACTATTTAGGAGGTTTCATTACTATGGCAAGTTTATCACTTCGCAGCGTGTACAAAAGGTACCCCGGCGGTGTAACTGCTGTTTCTGATTTCAATCTTGAAATCAAGGACAAGGAGTTCATCACTCTGGTTCGTCCTTCAGGCTGCGGAAAGTCGACCACCGTTAGAATGGTTGCCGGTCTTGAAGAGATTTCTGACGGCGAAATTTATATCGGTGATCGTCTTGTTAATGATGTTGCGCCCAAGGATCGTGACATCGCGATGGTTTTCCAGAACTATGCGCTTTATCCTCATATGACTGTTTTCGACAATATGGCTTTCGGTCTCAAACTCAGAAAGACTTCTAAGGATGAGATTAAGCGTCGCGTTGAAGAAGCAGCCCGTATCCTTGACATTTCACACCTGCTTGAGCGTAAGCCTAAGGCTTTGTCGGGTGGTCAGCGTCAGCGTGTTGCTCTCGGTCGTGCAATCGTTCGTGAGCCGAAGGTATTCCTTCTTGACGAACCGCTTTCCAACCTCGATGCTAAGCTTCGTGCACAGATGCGTACCGAAATTTCTAAACTCCATCAGCGTCTTGGTACAACATTTATTTATGTTACCCACGACCAGACAGAGGCTATGACAATGGGTACCCGCATTGTTGTTATGAAGAGCGGTCTTATTCAGCAGGTTGACACACCGCAGAATCTTTACCTTTATCCCTGCAATCTCTTTGTTGCCGGATTTATCGGCTCGCCCCAGATGAACTTCATCGAATCCAAACTTCTTAAGGAAGGCGAGGATTTCTTTGTAGAGTTCGGTTCTGAGGATACAAAGACCCGCGCAGGTGTTAAGTATAAGATTAAACTGCCGGCAACCAAGAACAAGGATAACTGCCTTGACGCATATGTTGATAAGGAAGTTATCATGGGTATCCGCCCTGAGAATGTTCACAATGAAGCTGACCTCATCGCCGCTAACCCCGACGGTGTTGTTGAGGCTGATGTTGAAGTTACCGAACTTATGGGTGCTGAAACCTATCTTTACATGAACTGTGAAGGTCAGGCTATCAACGCTCGCGTTTCGCCGACTTCGACTGCTCGCCCTGGCGACAAGATCACCATTGCATTTGAGCCTGCAAAAATCCATCTCTTTGATAAGGATACAGAACTCACAATCTGCAACTGATAATCTTAAAAACCAAAACCGTGCCGCAATCAGCGGTGCGGTTTTTTGTTGTAAATACAAATAAGGTAAATTTGTATTGAATACGGAACTTGGAAATAAGAACTTTATAATCCTTGCATCGACTACTTAAAATCTCTATAAAAAAATATGGAGGGCGAAAATGCCCTCCGTTTTTTATCATTTTTTCTTTTTTCTTTGGTAAAGTGAGTTTGCGAATTCAATAACTTTTGCGCGTTCGCCCTTGTCGAGATTGCGATAAACCCGAATCAACACTTTTTCGGTTGCTTTTAATGTAAAAAATTCTTCAGGTGTTTTCGGTGCAAAGGAAGTATTACTGTCTTCAAGTCTGGAAGTTTCCATTGGTTCTTGTATTGGAAAAATGGGCGGTTGTTCATCTAAAACGCCATTTAATAATTGGCTTAAAGTCATACCGAACTTTTCCGCTATTTGAGGTAGAATTTCGTCAGGAAAATTACCGGTCCGTTCCCAGGTTGAATATGTACTGTTCTTTACATCGAACAGTGCGCCGAATTCGCCTTGACTGTAGCCCATTCGATCGCGATATAAACGGATTTTTTCTGATAAAGTAACGTCCATAATTACCTACTTTCCAAAGCCGTAATGCTTTTTTAAATTATACTTGACTTAATGAATCAAAATTGATATAATGTATAAGCGCGCTGGAGTGGCTCAGTTGGTAGAGCAGCTGATTCGTAATCAGCAGATCGTGGGTTCGAGTCCCATCTTCAGCTCCAAAAAAGGAATGGTAAATTAACCATTCCTTTTTTATTTTATCACAACAAATTCCAATGTCAAGACATTTTTCGACAAAATCTGACATTTTACGACAAAAATCGACTACAGCACAAAAAGCAAGTAAAAATTGTCGAACGAAAAAATATTTTTACGGTTTATTGTTACACGCTTCGGTAAATAATGTTTGTAGAACATTATCGGAGGTCAGGGTATGTATAACAGCAAGGTCGTGATTTGCGGCGTTAATACGGCAAAACTGCCGCTTTTAAAGGAAAAAGAAAAGGAACAACTGCTACGCGAGGTGCGGGCAGGGAATACCGCCGCAAGAGACCAACTGATAAACGGAAATTTAAGGTTGGTTTTAAGTGTTGTTCAGCGTTTTGCGGGTAGGGGCGAAAATCCCGACGACCTGTTTCAGGTCGGTTGTATCGGTCTTATAAAATCAATTGACAACTTTGATATTACACAGAATGTCCGCTTTTCGACCTACGCCGTACCGATGATAATCGGCGAGATACGGCGCTACCTCCGTGACAATAATCCTATACGAGTCAGCCGTTCAATAAAGGATACGGCATACCGCGCGATGCAGGTAAAGGAAATTCTTATGAATCGCGACCAGCGTGAGCCAACCGTCACTGAAATAGCCGCCGAAATGGGTGTGCCGCGTGAGGA
>JAZREH010000019.1:0-2718 GCA_045660705.1 Acutalibacteraceae bacterium | reverse complement strand
GGTTGCCTATAAATACCCGCCCGAAGAAAAGGAAACGGTGCTTAAAAGTATTGAAATCAATGTCGGCAGAACGGGTGCGCTGACCCCCACCGCCGTTTTTGAGCCGATTACGCTTGCGGGAACTACCGTAAGCCGCGCGGTGCTTCATAACGAGGATTTTATTGCCTCAAAGGAAATCGGAATCGGCGACACCATTGTGGTGCGCAAAGCGGGTGAGATTATCCCCGAAGTGCTTTCGGTCAGCCGTCACTGTGAAAACAGTGTGCCCTTTAAGATGCCCGATGTGTGTCCGTCGTGCGGTGCGAGAGTTTCGCGTGAGGAGGGCGAGGCGGTAATACGCTGTACTAACGCCGAATGTCCTGCACAACTTCTGCGCCATCTTATACACTTTACCTCGCGTGATGCGATGGATATCGAGGGTCTTGGACCCGCTGTTTTAGAGCAACTTGTTGCGGCAGGTCTTGTCGGAAATATCGTCGATCTTTACACCCTTGATTTTAATGCGGTGGCAAAACTTGAGCGAATGGGCGAAAAGTCGGCATCGAATATGTTTACTAACATCGAAAAGTCAAAGGAAAACGACCTTTCGCGCCTTATTTTCGCACTGGGCATCCGTCATATCGGCAGTAAGGCGGGCAAACTGATTTCGTCGCACTTTGGCAGTATTCAGGCGGTTTTAAATGCGACTGCCGAGGATTTCGAGCAGATTGAGGGCTTTGGCGAGGTAATGGCAAAAAGCGCCGCCGAATTCTTTGCCCTTGAAGATACGCGCGACACGATAAACCGTCTGTTTGAACTTGGAGTGAACACATTATCGCTTGATAAACCGACGGGGGATCGCTTTGCGGGAATGACTTTTGTGCTTACGGGCACACTGCCGACCTACACCCGAAACGAGGCGGCGGCAATAATCGAGTCGCTTGGCGGTAAGGTTTCGTCGTCGGTATCGAAAAAGACGACCTATGTCCTTGCGGGCGACGAGGCGGGCAGTAAACTTGACAAAGCAAACGCACTCGGCGTTGCGGTTATAGACGAAGAAGAATTCAAAAATATGATAGCATAAAAAATCCCCGACAGAATTTCTGTCGGGGATTTTTTTAACCTTTAAGCGCTCTTTCAAGCCAGATAAAACCGATGTCAAGTGCATCGAAAAGGGAGTTTTTGGTGCTTTCCTTTGAAACGCGTTTTTCAAGGGGTTCGTCGGTGTCGTTTTTAAGAAGTTGCACCCGTACCTCATCGGCGATGTCGTTTTTTTCGGAAACTATCTGAAATCTGACAACGAATTTTTCGGTCATATCACCGTAATAAATCTCATTATCTTTTCTTACAAGGGGTTTGCCTTTGTAACATAAAAACTTTGAATCTGCCATTTTAATTTCTCCTGTTCAGTCTTTCTTTTGGGGCATTTCCCCGTACAGATTGAAACGGAAAAGCGCCGTTTCGTCCTGCGGGTCGGTGCAACGGATGGTAGCAACCGATATTTCGGGGTTTGAAAGTATGGTGCTAAGTCCTATCATTTGACAAAGACGGGATTTAAGGTTTAATATATCACCGTCTTCGGTTTCAAGATAAACATCACCCTTGCAGGTGTCAATCGCTTTGAGAAAATCGTCAAAGTCGATATTATGAAGTTCCAATTTGCCTATATCCATAATATAATACCTCCTGTCAAGATATATTAAAGTATAATCTATACATAATAATATGTCAAGCGTGGAATTTTTATTGACAAAAGTTATGGGTTTTAACTGTGCGGGGTTAAAATGGTTGACATTTGGGTGAATTTTGTTTAATATAGTATTTGTAGAAAATTGGATTTTTTTAAGGAGGATTATAAAATGAATAACACAGAAAAGACAATGGATATGATTGTTTCCCTTGCAAAGGGCAGGGGCTTTGTTTACCCCGGCAGTGAAATTTACGGCGGACTTGCAAATGCATGGGACTACGGCCCGCTTGGTGTGGAACTTAAAAACAACATCAAAAAGGCGTGGTGGAAAAAGTTTGTACAGGAAAGTCCCTATAATGTGGGTCTTGACAGCGCAATACTTATGAATCCCGAAACCTGGGTGGCATCGGGTCACCTTGGCGGATTTTCCGACCCGCTTATGGACTGCCGTCAGTGTAAGACGCGCCACCGTGCCGACAAACTTATCGAGGACTATGTTGCCGAAAACGGTCTTTCGGATAACCCCGCCGCAATGAGCGACGAGGAAATGATGAACTATATCCGCGAAAAGGGTATTGCCTGTCCGTCCTGCGGCTCGCACGACTTTACCGACATCAGAAAATTCAACCTTATGTTCAAGACATTTCAGGGCGTTACCGAGGATAACTCCTCAACCCTTTATATGCGCCCCGAAACGGCACAGGGTATCTTTGTAAACTTCAACAACATTCAGCGCACCACCCGTAAAAAGGTGCCGTTCGGCGTTGGACAGATTGGTAAATCTTTCCGTAACGAAATAACCCCCGGAAACTTCATCTTCCGTATCCGCGAGTTTGAGCAGATGGAACTTGAATTCTTCTGCAAACCGGGTACCGACCTTGAGTGGTTTGAGTACTGGCGTAACTTCTGCCGTCAGTGGCTTCTGGACCTCGGCATAAAAGAGGAAGATTTAAGACTTCGTGACCACGATAAGGACGAACTCTGTTTCTACTCAAAGGCTACAACCGACTTTGAGTTTATGTTCCCGTTCGGTTGGGGCGAACTTTGGG
>JAZREH010000018.1:0-4030 GCA_045660705.1 Acutalibacteraceae bacterium | reverse complement strand
ACTTTCTCTTACGAGCGGCTTCTTCTTTCTTTTTGCGCTTTACAGAGGGTTTCTCATAGTGTTCCCTTTTGCGAACCTCCTGTATAACACCGTCCTTGGCAGTCTGCCTCTTAAAACGGCGCAGAGCATTATCGAGCGACTCGTTATCTTTAATTCTTACCTGACTCATTAATATATTCCCTCCCTCCGCAGATATGCAGGGGTTTTTACCCGTGTTTCTTGATTATACAACACACATACCGCCTCTGTCAAGTAATTCTTTTATTTTTCGTTAGCAATTTACAAACAAAAGTGAAATAAAGTGTAAATATTGACCTAAAACTAATATCTGACCTGTTTTGGGAAATATTATATAACATACCGTTATACCGCTTTGTTGTATCACAAAAACTGTCGATTTTTGTATAACAGGTACAAAAATGAGAAAAAAGATTTTACTTTACTTTGAGAAAAGCAACAAAAAACTATTGAAATTTGTTTGTAACGGTGTTATACTATAATCTGTAAAGTTGTAAATGGAAATTTATGGCTTTAAAAAGGACGGCATAAATTTAATGCAGAAGTTTTTAAACGACTTTTCAAAAACGGTCAGATGCGATGCACACAGGTATCTTGGCTCGCATTTAAAGGACAGCAAAGCCACTTTCAGGGTCTGGGCACCAAACGCCGCCGCTTTAAGTGTTGTGGGTGATTTTAACGGTTGGGATATTACTGCCAACCCTATGAAACGGTGCGCAAGCGGTATTTGGGAAACCGAAATTGGCGGACTTTCAAATTTTCTGATTTACAAGTACGCCGTCACCGCCCAAAGCGGTAAGGTGACCCTTAAAAGCGACCCTTATGCCCGCCACTTTGAAACGGCACCAAATAACGCCTCGCGCATATATGCCGATGACGGCTATGTATGGGGTGACAGCGTGTGGATTTCACATCAGTCAGGTCTTCCCCACTTTTCCCGTCCTATTAATATATATGAGGTGCATTTAGGTTCTTGGCAGCGCTTTGACGACGGCAATACTTTCGACTATATTACCGCGGCGCACAAACTTTCAAAATACGCAAAGGAAATGGGATATACCCACCTTGAACTTATGCCTGTAACCGAGTATCCGTTTGAGGGGTCGTGGGGGTATCAGGTATCGGGTTATTTTGCGCCTACCTCACGCTACGGCACGCCTGCCGATTTTAAGAAATTCGTCGACATTATGCACCAAAACGGCATCGGCGTTATTCTTGACTGGGTTCCCGCACATTTCCTTAAAGATGAATTTTCGCTTTACCGTTTTGACGGGACGCCCTGCTATGAGTATGCCGACCCACGCAAGGGTGAACATTTTGAATGGGGCACCGCCGTTTTCGATTTCGGAAAAACCGAAGTTATGTCTTTCCTCATATCAAGTGCCGTTATGTGGATAGATGACTTTCACATCGACGGACTTCGTGTTGACGCTGTCGCAAGTATGCTTTATCTTGACTACAACCGCGGTGACGGTCAGTGGCTGCCTAATATCTACGGCGGACACGAAAACCTTGAGGCTATAGAGTTTTTAAGGCAGTTAAACGCCGCGGTGCACAAGACAAATCCTAATATTATGATGATTGCCGAGGAATCGACTGCGTGGCCGATGGTGACTATGCCGTCGCACGACGGAGGTCTTGGTTTCGGGTACAAGTGGAATATGGGTTGGATGAACGATATGCTTCGCTATATGTCGCTTGACCCATATTTCAGAAAGCACAACCACAACAGCCTTACCTTTTCATTTTTATACGCCTTTTCGGAAAACTTTATACTGCCGATTTCCCACGACGAGGTCGTGCACGGAAAACGCTCGATGATTGATAAAATGCCCTGCGAATACGAGGGTAAATTCAAAAATCTTCGCGCGTTTTACGGCTATATGATGGCGCACCCAGGTAAAAAACTGCTTTTTATGGGACAGGAATTTGCACAGTTTTCGGAATGGAATTATAAACAACCGCTTGATTGGTTTTTGCTTGAGTACGATTCACACCGTAAAATGCAGGGCTTTGTAAAGGCGCTGAATTTATTCTATCTTAAAAACAAAGTGTTGTGGGAAAATGACTTTTCTGACGACGGGTTTGAGTGGATTTCTGGCGACGAGTACTGCCAGACCATTATTTCATTTATTCGGCGCGACCTTAGCGGAAACGAACTTATTTGCGTCTGCAATTTCGTACCCGTACTTCGTGAAAAATACCGAATTGGGGTTCCACGCCGCGGCAGTTACCGCGAGGTTTTTTCGACCGAAAAAGAGGAATTTGGCGGCGATAAAAAAGATTTTTTGATATACAAAAGCGAGCCTGTGCCTATCCACGGGCGCAAATATTCAGTTGCACTTACTCTGCCGCCGCTTTCGGTCACCTTTATTAAGGGACCAAAGCATAAAAGCGGTGGACAGGGCATATAAAAATATATATTATCAAACGGAAACCCGTTTGGATTGGAGATGTTATTGTGAACAGCAAAAAATGTGTTGCTATGCTCCTTGCAGGAGGACAGGGCAGCAGACTTGGTGTGCTTACCTCAAAAATCGCCAAGCCCGCCGTACCCTACGGCGGTAAGTACCGTATCATCGACTTCCCTCTTTCAAACTGCGTAAATTCGGGAATCGATACCGTCGGTATACTTACACAGTACAAACCGCTTGAACTGAACGACTATGTCGGTTCGGGCAAGCCGTGGGACCTTGACCGACTAAACGGCGGTGTGCATATTCTTCCCCCCTATCAGGGACAAAAGGGCGGTGACTGGTATTCGGGTACAGCCAACGCTATTTATCAGAATCTTGCTTTTATTGAGCGATATGACCCCGAATATGTCCTGATTCTTTCGGGCGACCATATTTATAAAATGGATTATTCGTCTATGATAAATCAGCACGCTGACACAGGTGCCGCCTGCACCATTGCAGTACTTGAGGTTTCTGACGACGAGGCATCGCGTTTTGGTATTATGAACACCAATCCCGACGGCAGCATATATGAGTTTGAGGAAAAACCCGCCAACCCCAAAAGCAATCTTGCCTCTATGGGAATCTATGTCTTTTCGTGGGATAAACTGAAAAAGTATCTTACCGAGGATGAAGAAAACCCCGATTCGTCAAACGATTTCGGTAAAAATGTTATCCCTGCTATGCTTGATGCCGGCGAAAAGATGATGGTTTACCGCTTTAACGATTACTGGAAAGACGTCGGTACGGTTGAGTCACTTTGGGATGCCAACCTTGACCTTTTAAACCCGAAACTCAATCTTAATCTTTCCGACCCTGCTTGGCGCATCTATTCCCGCACAAATGCTCTGCCTCCACAGTACATCGGTAAAAATGCCGAGGTTGAAAACTCGCTTATCACCGACGGTTGCGAGGTTGAGGGATTCCTTGATTATTCAATCCTTTTTGAAAACGTCACCGTCGAGGAGGGTGCAAAGGTTGAATACTCACTTGTAATGCCGGGTGCCGTTATTAAAAAGGGTGCCTGTGTCAGGTATTCAATTATCGCCGAAAATGTCACCGTCGAGGAGGGTGCCGACATCGGCGGCGACCCCGCACTCACTCCTAATGGCGAGTGGGGTATTACTGTGGTCGGTGACGGTCTTACCGTAGGAAAAGGCGCTAAAATCGGCGCTAAAAAAATGATAACCGAAAATGTTAAAGAGGAGGAGATTATATGAGAGCATCTGCCGTAGCAGGACTTGTTTTCGTCAATTCGCACGACGAACTTCTCCGTAAACTTACCACCAAGCGTTCGATGGCGTCGGTGCCTTTCGGCGCAAGATACCGCCTTATCGACTTTGCCCTTTCAAATCTTGTAAACGCAGGGGTTTCCAATGTCGGTCTTATAACCAAGGAAAACTACCGTTCGCTTATGGACCACGTAGGCAGCGGTGTTTCGTGGGACCTTGACCGCAAAAACGGTGGACTTCGTGTTTTTCCGCCCTACAGTACCGTGGGCAGCCGCCGTTACAACGGTTATGTTGAGGCATTAAGCGGTGCATCTGACTTTATAA
>JAZREH010000017.1:0-1547 GCA_045660705.1 Acutalibacteraceae bacterium | reverse complement strand
GATATAAATCTTCACTTTACAGGCGACTTCCACGCTATTGGTGCTGCAAACAACCTGCTTGCCGCGATGTTGGACAACCATATTATGCAGGGCAACAGCCTTGGCATTGATGTACGCCGCATCACTTGGAAACGCTGTGTTGATATGAATGACCGTCAACTCCGTTTCCTTACCGACGGTCTTGGCGGCAAACTCAACGGTGTTCCGCGTGAAGACAGTTTCCAGATTACTGTTGCAAGCGAAATTATGGCTATACTCTGTCTTGCAAGCGACCTTAAAGACCTTAAAGAGCGTCTTTCAAACATCGTTGTCGGCTATACATACAACGACGAACCCGTTACCTGCGGTCAACTTAAAGCCGCGGGCGCTATGACCGCACTTCTTAAAGATGCGATTAAACCGAACCTCGTTCAGACCTTAGAGGGTACACCTGCATTTGTTCACGGCGGTCCTTTCGCCAATATTGCACACGGTTGTAACTCGGTAACCGCAACCCGTATGGCTATGCGTTGTGCCGACTACGCAATCACCGAGGCAGGCTTTGGTGCAGACCTTGGCGCCGAAAAGTTCCTTGATATAAAATGCCGCGCGGCAGGTCTTACCCCCTCGGCAGTTGTAATTGTTGCTACCGTTCGCGCCCTTAAGATGCACGGCGGTCTTGCAAAGACTGAACTTGACCGCGAGGACATTGATGCCCTCGGTCGCGGTGTTCCGAACCTTCTGCGCCATATTTCCAACATAAAGAATGTATACGGTCTTCCCTGCGTTGTTGCCGTTAACCGCTTCCCCACCGATACCGACAACGAAATCGATTATATCATTGACAAGTGCCGCGGTCTTGGTGTTAACACCGTTCTGTCAACCGTTTGGGCAGATGGCGGCAAGGGCGGCGAAGAAATGGCACGCGAGGTTGTCCGTCTTTGCGAGGAAGAAAAACCCGATTTCAGATTCTCCTACACCGATGACCTTTCGATTGAGGAAAAAATCGAAGCCGTTGTTAAAAAGGTTTACGGTGGTGACGGCGTAACATTTGCTCCCGCCGCCGCAAAACAGATTAAGCGTCTTGCTGAACTTGGTTGCGACAAGATGCCCGTATGTATTGCCAAGACACAGTACAGTTTCTCCGATGACCCGACACTTCTCGGTGCTCCTGAGGGCTTTACCGTTACCGTTCGCGATGTAACTCTTTCGGCAGGTGCAGGCTTCATCGTCGTACTTACAGGCAGCATTATTACAATGCCCGGTCTTCCCAAGGTTCCTGCCGCGGAAAAGATTGATGTCGACGAAAACGGAAAAATCACCGGTTTGTTCTAATCTAAAGTATATAGCAAAAGACCAACCTCGTTTGAGGTTGGTCTTTTAAGTTTGTTTGAATTTTAGTTTACTACCTTTTTACCTGCCGACACAAGGCGGACATTTTTAAATATTTTATTGAAGTCAGCAGATGTAACCTTACCCATAGGTTCGCCGTTTAAATAGTACTGATACTTCGTTTCATTATACTTTATGAAAGAAACAATATCTTTTCTTCCGTCGGCGGAGTATGT
>JAZREH010000016.1:0-2514 GCA_045660705.1 Acutalibacteraceae bacterium | reverse complement strand
AGTGATGAAAGCGGCATTAAAAGAAGTGTGCACAGTGCATTAAACACCGAGTGTGCAACCGCTATACCGAAGTACGATGCCGCAGTATTCAAAAATGCGGGTTTTAATGTGTAGGAAATTAAAGTGAAGACCAAAAGCCATACCACGGTTCCCACAACATTAAAGGAAAGGTGTATAACCGCGGCACGCTTGGCGTTTTTATTTGTTCCGAAGGACGAAAGGAGTGCCGTAACACAGGTACCGATGTTCTGACCCATAATAATCGGTATCGCCGCAGCATACGATACCGCGCCCGTCGCCGAAAGGGCCTGAAGTATACCTACCGACGCCGAACTTGACTGGATAATTCCGGTAAGAATCGCACCAACCAGCACGCCCAGAATGGGGTTTTTAAACATAAGGAACATGTTCTGAAACGCGGGAATATCAGCAAGTCCCGAAACGGCATCCGACATTGCATCCATACCGAACATAAGTGTCGCAAAACCTAAAAGTATAGTACCAGTATCCTTTTTCTTGTCCGATTTTGAAAACATCAGAAAGACCGTACCGATAAGAGCCAGTATCGGTGTAAAAGAGGTGGGTTTAAGCAGTTTCATAAAGATATTATCGCTTGAAATACCGCCAAGACTTAAAATCCACGCGGTAACAGTAGTACCGATATTTGCACCCATTATAACGCCTATCGACTGTTTAAGGGTCATTATTTTAGAGTTTACAAAACCGACGACCATAACCGTAGTAGCAGACGAACTTTGAATAACGGCGGTAACGCCAAGTCCTGTAAAAAACCCCTTTATCTTGCTGTTTGTAAGTTTTCCGAGCAATGCTTTAAGACTGTTGCCCGCCCGTCTTTCAAGCCCGTCGCCCATCACATTCATACCGTACAGGAACAGGCAAAGTCCCCCTATCAGTGACAATACATCAAAAATCGACATTTAATTTCCTCCGAACAGTAAATTTTTCTATTTTTTAGTATTCTACCGTTCGGGTGTAAAATCCGTCGGGATAAAGATGTAAAATTTGTGTAAAAATTTCAGGGCACCCCCTATAATGAGGTGCCCTTTTTTCAGAATGTCACACTAACCGTAGTTCCTTTACCAACTTCGCTTTCAAGTTTCACGGTGGCGCCGTGATATGCGACGGCATGCTTTACGATAGAAAGTCCAAGACCGGTACCGCCCGTTTCCCTTGAGTGGCTTTTATCCACACGGTAAAAGCGTTCAAATATTCGTGACCTATGCTCAGCAGGAATCCCTATACCGTTGTCAGCAACCGACAAAACGGTCGATTCACCATCACCTGTGACGGTGACGGTAACACTTCCACCCGCATTATTATAGCGTATGGCGTTATCGCACAGATTATATACTATTTCGTAAAGATATCGGCGAATTCCGCTGACAACACGGGCTTCGCCCTGTAAAATAATACTGATGCCTCTTTTTTTCGCTAAGTTTTCAAGCGCCGACACCGCTTCAGCGGATACTGCGTAAAGGTCAACCGATTCATCAGCAGGCGTGTTGTCCTCGTCAAGTTGGGACAGACGGATAATATCGTTTATAAGTGACACCAGTCTTGTGGCTTCGTTCTTGATATTACCGACAAAACGACCCGTATCCTCAGGTTTTACAAGCCCGTTTTCAAGCAGTTCCGCACTTCCGATTATCGATTGCAACGGCGTGTTAAGTTCGTGGGAAACATTCGCGGTAAATTCTTTTCGACTGCGCTCTGCAAACGCGTTTTCCGAAACATCAAAACAAAGAATAACAACACCAATCGTTTTTCCGTCTGATTCGGTACGGTTAACAATAAACTGGTATTCCCTGCCGTCCCTTTCTTCGCGAAATTCACTGTGTTTTCCATCAAACGCTCTTTCCACTGCACGGCGTATATCCTGATCGTGATTAAGGGTCAGAAAATCCTTTCCAACCGACAGGTCGCCCGCGCCGAACAATTTCTTTGCGGCGGAATTTATAGTAAGTACATAGCCGTCCCTGTCAAGCACAACCAGCCCCTCGGTCATAGATGCGGTTATCTGTTCGAACTCGTCAGATTTTTGTTTGAGTTCCCGCACATGGCGCGAAATCTGTTTGTGTTGCATACTGATTTTGGTAAGAATCGGGGTCAGTTCCTCATAAACCTCGTTTTCAGTGGGCTTTTCAAGGTCAAGTTGGTTAAGCGGTTTCACAATATTTTTCGCCATTTTATCGGATAAAAGCATAATAACAAAAACCGATATAATTACGATGGCACAAATTGCCGGAAGCATTCCGAAAATCAGTCCCCCGACCGACAACCGACTGATAGAAACACGCAGGACACTGCCGTCTTTAAGGCGCTTTGCCTCATAAACCGTCTTTTCGGTAAGGGTTGCAGAATATCGCACGCTTTGACCCGTACCGTCTTTAAAGGCTTCGGATATTTCCTCGCGATTACGGTGATTATCCATATCTTCGGCATTTACATCGGTATCGTAAATCACCGTACCGTCCGATGAAACAAGCGTAAATC
>JAZREH010000015.1:0-5094 GCA_045660705.1 Acutalibacteraceae bacterium | reverse complement strand
CGGCGGTTTCCTCTGATATGCAGTAATGTTCCGAATGCATTTTATGGTCGGTTATATCGTCGACCTTTACGGGTCTGAATGTACCAAGGCCAACGTGGAGCGTTACAAAGCCTATCTTTACACCCCTGTCTTCAAGTTGTTTCATAAGTTCGGGTGTAAAGTGCAGACCCGCAGTGGGTGCCGCCGCCGAGCCAAGTTCTCGTGAATAGACCGTCTGATACCGTTCCTTGTCGTCAAGTTTTTCCTTTATGTAGGGTGGAAGCGGCATCTGCCCTACCTCGTCAAGGGTCGCAAAAAACTCACCCTCACACTCGAATTTTATAATGCGGTTTCCGTCGTCTAAAACTTCTGTCACTTCGGCGCAAAGTTTGTCCGAAAATCTAAAACGTGCACCCTCGCGTGCCTTTTTACCGGGTCCCGCAATACACTCCCACAAAAGGTTGCCCCGCTGTTTAAGAAGAACGAACTCGACCACCGCGCCCGTTTCCTCCTTTACACCGTAAAGGCGTGCGGGCAGAACCCTTGTATCGTTAAGAATCAGACAGTCGCCCGATTTAAGAAACTGAGTAATATCCGAAAATGTGCCGTGTTCGACCTTTCCGCTTTGCCTGTCAAGGCGCAAAAGACGTGATGCACTTCGCGGCTCAATGGGGGTCTGGGCAATCAATTCTTCGGGTAGATTATAGAAAAAATCACTTTTTTTCATTAAAAAGCCTTACTTTCCGCCACTTATGGCATAAAATTATTTGACAAACATAATTATGATGATATAATATTATATTGTAAAATTACAAATAAGGCAACACTTATTTTACTGAGGAGTTTTAAAAATGAAAAATTACAATGTCGGAATCATCGGCGCCACCGGTATGGTAGGTCAGCGCTTTGCACTTTTACTGCACGACCACCCGTGGTTTACCGTTACCGCACTTGCGGCAAGTTCACGCAGCGCCGGAAAATCATATAAGGATGCCGTCGGCAGCCGTTGGGCAATGACCGACAAGATGCCCGAAAATCTTGCTGATATGCCTGTTTACGATGCTGTTGCCGATATTGACACCATCGTTTCGAAGGTAGATTTCGTATTTTGTGCCGTTGATATGAAAAAGGACGAAATCCGCGCACTTGAGGAAACATATGCAAAGCACGAATGCCCCGTTGTTTCAAACAACAGTGCACACCGCTTTACACCCGATGTTCCGATGGTCATTCCCGAAATCAACGCCGACCATCTTGAAATAATTGACGCACAGAGAAAGCGCCTTGGCACCAAAAAGGGCTTTGTTGCGGTAAAATCAAACTGCTCACTTCAAAGTTATGTTCCCGCACTTTATCCGCTTGACAAATTCGGTGTTGATAAATGTCTTGTCTGCACCTATCAGGCAATTTCGGGTGCAGGTAAAACCTTTGAGCGTTGGCCCGAAATGATTGACAATGTTATCCCCTACATCGGCGGCGAAGAGGAAAAAAGTGAAAAAGAACCGCTCAAAATCTGGGGTAAGATTGAAAACGGCGAAATCGTACCGAGCGACAGCCCGAAATTTACTGCACAGTGCCTGCGTGTACCCGTTTCGGACGGTCATATGGCGGCAGTTTTCGTAACTTTCAAGAATAAGCCGACTAAAGAGGAGATACTAAACGCGTGGAAAGAATTCGCGGGCGAGCCGCAGGCATTAGAACTTCCCCACGCACCGAAGCAGTTCCTCAACTATTTTGAAGAGGACAATATGCCCCAGACCAAACTCAACCGCAATCTTGAGGGCGGTATGGCAGTTTCTATCGGTCGTCTTCGCGAGGACAGTCAGTACGATTATAAGTTCGTATGCCTTTCGCACAACACCCTGCGCGGTGCCGCAGGCGGTGCTGTACTTCTTGCAGAACTTCTTGCCGCAAAGGGTTATATGGACTAATTTAAGGTAATAAGGAATAGTGAAGCGGTAACAGGTCGGCTTTGCCGACACCTTACCTATTCACTATTACCTCTTACTTATTACTTGATTTTTGGGGGTAATTTTATGAAGCAAAGAGTTTTCACCGGCGCCGCAACCGCGCTTGTAACACCGATGAACAACGACGGCAGTGTAAATTACGGACGTTTAAGAACACTTGTTGAACAGCAGATTTCCGATGGAATTGATGCACTTGTAATCTGCGGTACAACGGGCGAAAAGTCAACCCTTAGATACGACGAACACATAAAGGTTATTGAAGAATCGGCAAAGGTCTGTGCAGGCAGGGTGCCTATTATTGCGGGTACGGGAAGTAACGATACCGTTTATTCGGTTGAACTTTGCGACGATGCCGCAAGTGTTGGTGCCGATGCATTTTTAATGGTAGCACCCTATTACAACAAAACATCTCAAGCAGGTCTTGTTGCACACTATAACTATATTGCTGACCGCGTCAGCAAACCGATTATTTTATACAATGTACCCTCGCGCACGGGGGTTGCCATTAAACCCGAAACCTACAAAGAACTTTCAAAACATCAGCGCATAGTTGCGGTAAAAGAGGCAAACGGTGACCTGTCAAGTGTTGCGCGCACCCGTTATCTGTGCGGCGACGACCTTGATATATATTCGGGTAACGACGACCAGACTGTGCCGATAATGTCGCTTGGCGGTATCGGTGTTATTTCGGTACTTTCAAACTTTATGCCCCGCGAGATGCACGATATGTGCGCAAAATATCTTGCAGGCGACACCAAAACCGCCGCCGATATGCAGGTTAAACTAACGGGGCTTATAAACGCGCTTTTTGCTGATGTAAACCCCATCCCTGTTAAAGAGGCTATGAATATCCTCGGTATGGAGGTTGGTCCCTGCCGTCTGCCCCTTTATCCAACAAGCGACGCCGTAAAGGCAGAACTTTGCCGCACTCTTAAAGAAAACGGCTTTAATATCTGATTTAAAAAAATTCAGGATGTGAAAATATGATAAATGTTTTAATTTCGGGTGCCTGCGGCAGAATGGGGCACTTTGTTGCCGACTGCATTGCCGCAAATGACGGTATGCGTGTTATTGCAGGCATTGATGCAGTAGCATGTGACCTTGCTTTCCCCGTTTACAAAAGTTTTGAGGAACTAAACGAAAAGCCCGATGTTATAATCGATTTTTCCAATGTTTCGGTGCTTGACGGTCTGCTTAAGTACGCCGTAGGCAACAATATTCCCACCGTAATTGCCACAACAGGTTATGACGACAAACAGATTGCAAAGATACACGCCGCATCCGAAAAAATTCCCGTATTTTTCAGTTTTAATATGTCGCTTGGAATAAATCTGCTTTGCTCGCTTGCCAAACAGGCGGCGGCTCTGCTCGGCGGCGATTTTGATATCGAAATCGTCGAAAAGCATCACAATAAAAAACTTGATGCCCCGTCGGGTACGGCAATTATGCTTGCAAATGCCGTAAACGGACAGTTCGGCGATACATATCAGTATGAATATGACCGCCATTCAAAGCGTATGGCAAGACCCAAAAACGAAATTGGTATACATTCTATACGCGGCGGAACAATCGTCGGCGAACACGATGTAATTTTTGCGGGTCGCGACGAAGTAATAACCCTCTCGCACCACGCCGCATCGCGTGAGGTATTTGCGACGGGTGCCGTTAAAGCGGCGGCATTTATATGCGGTAAACCCGCAGGCATTTATGATATGAGTAATGTCATAGGTTAGTATATACTTGATTTATGGACTTTTTTGGTGTCTTTAGACTTGAAGGGCACCACAGTAAAAGCGATGAAGCGTTATGCCTCATCGCTTTTTATATTATAAACTATCAAAATCAATCTTTTTGTCCCTGTAATAATACTCGCGGTCGTGTTCGTTTATTTCACGAAGCACCTTACAGGGATTGCCTACTGCCACACAGTTTGCGGGGATATCCTTTGTAACAACACTGCCTGCACCGATTACGGTATTATCGCCTATCGTAACTCCGGGCAAAACGATAACACCTGCACCAAGCCAACAGTTCTTGCCGATGTGAACGGGCATATTGTACTGATATGCCTTTTCCCGAAGTTCGGGCAAAATCGGGTGTCCTGCCGTTGCTATAACAACATTCGGACCAAGCATTGTATAATCGCCCACATAAATATGTGTGTCATCAACAAAGGTTACATTAAAATTAGCATAAACATTCTTGCCGAAATGCACATGATGTCCGCCCCAATTAGAATGTAGCGGCGGCTCGATATAACACCCCTCGCCTATTTCGGCAAACATTTCTTTTAGCAGTTCATCGCGTTTTTTAAGTTCACTCGGACGGGTTGCGTTAAAGTCATACAGCTTGTCAAGACATTCAAGTTGTTTGGTCATTATCTCATCACCGCTGGGATAATAAATATCCCCCGAATGAAGTTTTTCAAAATCGGTCATTTTATTCCCCTCATTTCTACCGTATTATATCAAGTGCCTGTTTAAGCGTAGTAACGCCCATTACCTTTATGCCGTCAGGGAATTTTATTCCGGCTTTAAGACAGGATTTGGGAACAATACATTCGGTGAAACCAAGCCGCGCCGCCTCATTTATGCGGGCAGCAATACGCGAAACCGAACGGATTTCGCCCGAAAGTCCAACCTCACCAAACGCGATAAGCGATTCACTTATCGGTACATCGCGAAGACCCGAAACCAGCGACATACAAACCGCCAAATCTGCCGCAGGCTCGTCAAGGCGCATACCTCCGACGATGTTCAGATATGTGTCAAGATTTGAAAAATAAAGACCCATACGCTTTTCAAGTACAGCAAGCAACATATTAAGACGATTATAGTCAAATCCTGTTGACATTCTTCGTGGGTTTCCGAAGCCTGTCGTCGTAACAAGACTCTGCACCTCGGCAAGAATGGGGCGCGTACCCTCAATAACACAGGTAATACAACCGCCCGAAACACCTGTCTGTCTGCCCGAAAGCAACATTGCAGACGGGTTTTCAACCTCGCAAAGTCCCCTGTCGGTCATTTCAAAAACACCGATTTCATTGGTCGAGCCAAAACGGTTTTTAATGGCGCGAAGTATTCGGTAGGACTGGTTGCGTTCACCCTCAAAGTAAAGCACCGTATCAACGATATGTTCAAGCACC
>JAZREH010000014.1:0-1822 GCA_045660705.1 Acutalibacteraceae bacterium | reverse complement strand
CTACGGATTCTCCCTTAAAACAAATCATCCACCTTTTAGTGTTCTTTTCATCTTTGATTTTCTTCATCCATTCAATTTGTTGATTTACAGTAACAAATGTAGGCGTACCGACAACATAATCAGATATTTGAGTGTTATTATTCAACTCCATTAACACTTCAGCATCTTTAATATCAATCGGTCTTAGTGTGATATCTAATTTATCATCATACATATTCGCTCGCCTTTTCTAGTTCACGCTTACGGTACTTATCAAAATCTATTATTTCGGTGGTTCCCCTAACAGAAACATCCTTTCTTTTTATAACATTTTTTATAGTTTTAAAAAAAATCAAAAAATCAGTTTTAAATGTTAAGTTTTCCACATATTCAACATCAAATTGAAACCTCTGATCCCAATTCAAAGCGTTTCTCCCATTAACTTGTGCATAACCCGTCAACCCAGGTCTCACACTGTGACGCAAATGTTCTCTTTCAGTATAATACGGTAAATACTGTACAACCAACGGCCTTGGTCCTACCACTGCCATATCGCCTTTTAAAATATTGAACAGTTCGGGGAGTTCGTCGAGGGAGGTTGAGCGAAGGAATTTACCGTACTTTGTAAGCCTTACATCATCGGGAAGCGGATTGCCGTTTTCGTCCTTTTCGCAGGTCATTGTGCGGAATTTTATCAGTCTGAAAATCTTTTCGTCTTTACCAGGTCGAAGTTGTGTAAAAAACGGATTGCCCTTCATCGCAATCGCACCGACGACCGTCAACACAAGCAAAACAGGTGACAGCACGATGATTGCGCACAGCGACAGGAATAAGTCCAGCGGACGCTTTATGTATTTTGCGTACATTTATGTAACCCCTTAAAACATACTTTTTATTATGTCGATTATAATATCCTGTTCTTCTTCGGTCATTTTGATATCGCTTGGTAGGCACAGGCCGCGTTTAAATATCCGCTCACCGACCGAAGTATCAAAAGCGCTTATAAAATCGTTATCTTTAAACACAGGCTGCATATGCATCGGTTTCCATATTGGGCGCGCCTCAACATTGGCGTCGTTGAGTTTATTCATAATATCCATCGGATCCACAGGACAATCCTCATCAATCAGCATACAGGAAAGCCAGAAATTTGGTCTTGTTTCTTCGAGATATGGATTCATCTTTACAGGCAGACCCTTAAAGCCCTGCTCGTATCTGCGGTAAATCTTTTCCTTTGCCTCGCGGTGTTCTTCAAGGTGGATAAGTTGACCTCTGCCGATACCTGCGACAACATTGGACATACGGTAGTTATAACCGATTTCCTCGTGCTGATACCACGGCGCCTGTTCCCTTGCTTGGGTTGCCCAGAAAAGTGCCTTATCGCGTGCCTTTTTATCGGCAGTTATAAGCATACCGCCGCCCGAAGAAGTGATAATCTTATTACCGTTGAAACTGACAATGCCATAGTCACCAAATGTACCACACTGACGACCCTTATATGTAGCCGAAAGTGCCTCGGCGGCATCCTCAATAAGTACTGCATTATGCTTTTTACAAATTGCCAAAATTTCGTCCATTTTAGCAGGTGAGCCGTAGAGATGTGCAAGCACCACGACCTTTGTATCGGGGTATTTTTGAAATGCTTTTTCAAGGGCTACGGGGTCCATATTCCAAGTATCAAACTCAGAATCGATAAAGATCTGCTTTGCACCCTCATAAGACACGGGGTTTACCGTCGCGGCAAAGGTAGTATCCGAACAGAACACCGTATCCCCCGCGTTTACCCCTGCAAGTTTCATCGCAAGATGAAGTGCGGCGGTGCGTGCCGACAGTGCAAGACAAT
>JAZREH010000013.1:0-1237 GCA_045660705.1 Acutalibacteraceae bacterium | reverse complement strand
GGCGGTGGCTTTATTTAGGAAAGGTTCATCAAATTTGTTACTGCTCGGCAGTGACCTTTGCGGCTATTTTCTTAACCTTTATAAGGTCGATTATATCAATCGTGCCGTTGCCTGTTACATCAAAATAGTATTCTTCCTTGATAATTCCAAGTAGGCACTTTCTTACATCGGCGATATCCTTGGCACCGATAAATCCGTCACCGTCGATATCGCCCGCAAGGTTGTTGTCGATTACATCAACTTCAAAACTGAACTGGTTGATGTCCTTGAAATATTTTTCTTTTACTGTAGAATAATATTCAACTTCTACCTTTTTACCGTTATCCGAGAAGTAAAGCATACATACCATACCTGTCGGGCGTTCGGTACTGTTAAGGTGGTCAAGACTTTGCGGATTGATAAGCATTTGTGTTACGGTGTTTCCGTTTTCACCCTTGCTTTGTACAGTGACGATATCGTCATTTATGACATGTCCTGCAAGGACCATAGTGATATTTGCATGTTTCTTTATAAACTTGTGCCACATATCGTCGCCGTCGTTATAGCCGTCACTTGTTGCCATACCGTCAACAATTAAACTGCCGTCTTTGTCGAGGTATCCGTGGGTAGTAACGATTACATTATGGTCGGGATGTGCGGCGACAACACCGTTTGCCCATTCAAGAACATCGTCATCCGCGCCGTAATCAATAACCATAACGAGATACTTTATTCTGCCGATTACAATTTCCTGATAGGTGTTGAGCATCGTACCGTCAAAACTGCCTTTCAAACGGTCGGCATAGTTTTCATATGGGAAATATTCTTTGAGCCTTTTCGCTGCATCGTGGTTACCACGGACAACCGAATACGGCACAACACCGTCCATACGGGTCATGTGTGCCTGTGCAAGTTGCCATTGCTCGACATAATCACCCTCGGTAATGTCACCAAGACCTGCGACAAGTTTAATCTTCTTATCATCAACGTTATCAAGTATCCAGTCGTATATTTTGGGGAACTGTTCGGGTGCGTGCATATTTATATACTGGGTATCACCAACAACCGCGAATGAATAATCGTAATCAGCAGGTGCCGCCTTGGTGTCAAGCCACCTTTCACCCGTGGTGGGGGTACGGTTAATTACCGTAGACTCAACATCTTCGTAGGTTTCAGGAGTTTTGGGTGCTTCGATACGATTTCCGATAAACGGTACATACGGTTCAATACTTAAATCATAGTTGTAGAGTTTCATATC
>JAZREH010000012.1:0-1132 GCA_045660705.1 Acutalibacteraceae bacterium | reverse complement strand
CGGGAGTGCGATTATAACATCGCCCGCACACATTGTTTTATTGTCAATTATCTTTGCCTTATCGACAACGCCTGTGCAATAACCCGCAAGGTCGTATTCGTCAATAGGATAAAAACCGGGCATTTCTGCCGTTTCGCCGCCAATAAGTGCCGCGCCCGACTGTACACAACCCTCGCAAACGCCCTTTACGATATCGGCGATTTTTTCGGGGAAGTTCTTACCGCAAGCAATATAGTCGAGGAAGAAAAGCGGTTTTGCACCGCAGCAGATTATGTCGTTTACACACATTGCGACACAGTCGATACCTACCGTATCGTGCTTGTCCATAAGGAAAGCAATTTTAAGTTTTGTGCCGACACCGTCAGTACCCGAAACAAGAACGGGTTTGGTGATTCCCTCAAGGTCAAGTTCAAAAAGACCGCCGAAACCGCCGACATCCGAGCATACACCCGATGTCATTGTGCGGGCGATATGCTGTTTCATAAGTTCAACCGCCTTGTAACCTGCGGTAATGTCAACGCCTGCCGCGGCGTAACTGTCAGATTTGGATTGTGTAATCATAAATTTATATTCCTTTCAGTTTATTGGTTTGGTATAAATTTGCTTATTCCTTGCCATTCCAACAATATGTGCAAAGTTTACAGGGAGGAAGACCGATTGCCTTTATAACACCCTCAAGCGACTGAAACTCAAGCGAGGCAAAGCCCATCTGCTTGCATATTGTTTCGCGCAGTGCCTTACCGCGCTCGGTTGAGGAATCGCTGTATTCATCAATGTGATTAAAGCCTTCCTCACCCTCAAGTTCCATAATCACGCGACGGGCGATAAGTTCCATATCGCTTGTAGCACGCGAGAAATTAAGGTATTTACAACCGTACATTATCGGCGGACAGGCAGAGCGCATATGCACCGCCTTGGCACCGTTATTGTAAAGAAAATCAACCGTTTCCTTAAGTTGCGTTCCGCGAACAATCGAATCGTCAACAAACAGTAAATTTTTATCGGTTATAAGGTCGTGTATCGGAATCTGCTTCATCTTTGCAACGCGGTTGCGTTCCGACTGTTTAGTGGGGGTAAAACTGCGTTGCCAAGTGGGTGTGTATTTTATGAAAGCGCGGGCAAACGGCAGGTG
>JAZREH010000011.1:0-3921 GCA_045660705.1 Acutalibacteraceae bacterium | reverse complement strand
CGATTTTTGGTACAAATCTTGTGTTAGGATACAAAGTATTCCACCGCATTATCGGGCAAAAATTCACGAAACTCTGAGCACAACTGTGCGGCAAGGGTCTTGTTGTGGGCAAGAACAAGTGTCGGACGGTTAACCCTTTCGATAATGTTAGCCATAGTAAAGGTTTTGCCGCTACCCGTAACACCGAGTAATACCTGCTCTTTGTCACCGCGGTTTAACCCCTCAACCAGTTTGTCAATAGCTTGCGGCTGGTCACCTGTAGGTTTAAATTTTGAATTTAAAATAAACTTGTCCGACATATTCTCACTCCTTTTAATTAGTATTACCTTTTAATATCTTTTTTTAAAATCACTTCTGTAATTTTGCAAAATCACTCATCATTTCACTGACCGCGATATTTTGCGGGCATACCGTTTCACAGGCGCGGCAACCGATACAGGCTAAAGGTGTCTTATCGGCATCAAAACCGTCAAGCGCATCGGCAGGCAGGGTGGTGTTACCCGAGTTCAGGTGTTCATTATAAACCTTAATAATGTTTGGAATGTCAAGCGATACAGGACAGTGCGATGTGCAGTAACGGCAGGAAGTGCAGGGAAGACCGCTTTTAGCAATCATTTTGTCGGCAAGTGCTGAAAGTGTTTCGGTTTCCTCCGCATTTAGCGGCTTTTCACTTTCAAAGGTCGCGATGTTTTCTTTCAGTTGTTCAAGGTTTGACATACCCGAAAGGGTGACGGTCACATCGGGCAGGGTCTGCAAAAATCTGAATGCCCACTCGACCGTATTTGAATCGGGGCGAAGTGCTTTCAGTTGTGATTCAAATTCACTGTTAATGTTGGCAAGGGTGCCGCCGCGCACAGGCTCCATAACCCAGACGGGCAGTCGGTACTCGCGTGCCAAATCAACCTTTGTTTTGGCATTCTGCATCTTCCAGTCAAGCCAGTTTAACTGTATTTGACAAAATTCCATATGCTCTCCGTATGCGGCAAGGAAACGCTTTAATGTTTCAAGCGAACCGTGGGTTGAAAAGCCAAGATGCCGTATTCTGCCATTTTCTTTTTGTTTGAGCAGATATTCGAGCACCCCGTTTTTAGGGTCAAGATAGGCATCAATACCCGAATCACAGACATTGTGAAACAGGTAAAAGTCGAAATATTCAACCTGACACTTTTTAAGTTGAGCCTCGAAAATCTCGGCAACCTTGTCGGCGTTTTCGGGCATAAAGCCGGGGAATTTATCGGCAAGATAAAAACTGTCGCGGGGATAGTCTTTGAGTATTTCGCCAAGAACAGTTTCCGAGTTGCCACCGTGATACATCCACGCGGTATCGAAATAGTTTACTCCTTTTTTAGTGGCATATGAAATCATTTCGCGCACAGCCGCAATATCTATACTGTCATCCTCGCAAACGGGGAAACGCATACCGCCCATACCGAGTGCCGAAAGTTTAAGTCCCTTAAAATCCTTATATATCATATGTATTCACCCTTTAAAGCAATTTATATTACTTTATTATACCATAAGTAAAAGTAAAAGAAAACAAAAAACAGGGAGAAAACTCAGAGTTTTTAAAAATGACTTGTTTTTATTGCTGAAAATACGGTTTAGTATTGCAGTTACGGCAACGATCACGCCGATAACAACAAATATTATTGCCATACCTTTTCCCATATAGGGAAGGTTTGCCACAAAATCCATAGGTTCAAATTTCAAAAACATAACATCCTACCTCCTATTAGTGGGCGAAGAACGACAGTATCAGACCGCCCGCGATAACCGATGCTATCTGTCCCGAAACGTTTACGCCGATAGAGTGCATAAGCAGGAAGTTCTGCGGATCTTCTGCAAGACCTAACTTGTGAACGACGCGTCCCGACATCGGGAAAGCCGATATACCTGCCGCACCAATCATCGGGTTTATCTTTTTGTCCTTTTTGAGGAAGATATTTATGAACTTTGCAAACAGTACGCCGCCCGCGGTGTCAAAGATAAAGGCGAACAGACCAAGACCGAGGATAAGCAGGGTTTTGGGTTGCAGGAACTTTTCTGCCTGCATCTGGCAGGCGATGGTAAGACCGAGGAATATTGTAACAAGGTTTGCAAGCACATTCTGTGCGGTTTCGGAAAGGGAATTAAGAACGCCGCACTCCCTGATAAGGTTGCCGAACATCAAAAATCCGATAAGCGAAACCGATTCGGGTGCTACAACACCTGCGATTATGGTGATTACGATGGGGAAAAGTATTTTGGTGAGTTTGGAAACGCTCTTTTGCTGATAGGGCATACGGATAAGGCGTTCCTTTTTGGTAGTAAGAAGTTTAATAACGGGGGGCTGGATTATCGGAACCAATGCCATATATGAATAGGCGGCAACCATAATAGCACCCGTAATATCGTTGTCCGAGCCGAGAAGTTTGTTGGCAACAACAATGGCGGTAGGACCGTCAGCCGCACCGATTATACCGATTGACGCGGCTTCATTGGTGGTAAAGAACATCGATGCCATACAGAAAGTAAAGAATATACCGAACTGTGCTGCGGCACCGAAAAACATAAGTTTCGGGTTTGAAAGCACGGGACCGAAGTCAATCATCGCACCGATACCGATAAACAGTATAAGCGGGAATAACTCGTTTGCGATACCCGCGTTAAACAGGGTGGTAAGCGCGCCCTCCTCACCGATAGCACCCGAAAGCGGGATGTTTACAAGGATGGTACCGAAACCAAGCGGCAAAAGCAGGGTAGGCTCCATCTCCTTTTTAATGGCGAGGAATATCAGCACACCGCCGATTATCCACATTACCACAGTTCGCCACTCAAAGTTCATAAAACCGTCAAGCGGCAGGTCAAGACCGACAAAAAAATCAATAATCTTTTCCAAAAAAATTCTCCTTCCTGAATTTACGGTAAAAAAATAAACCTTTACCGCACGAAAAAATGCGGTAAAAGTCTTGTCAATTGTTGTAACAGCGGGTCAAAGACCGTACTGACGCCGTTACAGCGGACGGCAACACATATATATTATATGTCGCGCACCGCCGACTACTCCCTTAAACCATATTGTTATTATATTCCAATCTTTTTAAAAATTCAACACAAATTTTTCTTTTTTAAAAAAACCTTCTAAAAACCGCTGTAAAACCGACTTTTTAGGGCAGGTTGCATATATCGTGAACAGGAAATTTTTGCTTTTTTTCAAAAAAAGGTTGCATTTTTGTAACTTTTTGTTATAATATAATTTGTCAAGGTTACATTTTGTAACCATCGAAAGGAGTGAACGATATTTTTAGCGACTGTGTATGTCAGATTCAAAATGCGGCGAAAACCGTTGCCTGTAAGATTTATAACGGCAAAAGGTCAATAAAAATATGTTGCTTTTTACTTATAAGTGTGATTTGCATTGCGGCTGGACTCGCATCCGTGGGTGCTACCGTTGCATATAAGGTAAGTATCGGCGGTGAGGTTATTGCTACCGTAAGAAATAAACAGCAGTACGCTTCGGCGCTTGATATCGTAAAACAAAAGGTCAGCGGTGTCGATGTTGAACGGGCGGTAAGTGAGCCTAAATATTCCCCGACACTGGCGCTTGATTCGGGTATTGATTCGGATGAGGCGGTTGCGGTTTCGATAATTGAAACTACCGACGAAATCGTTTCGGCAAAGGCACTTGTGATTAACGGTCAGACCGTTGCCTATACAAAGGATATCGATCTTAACGCCATACTTGATGAGCGTAAAAATACATTCTTTAATGCACAGGGTGACTGTGTTATCGGCTTTGTTGACGATGTAAGGGTAGAGGATGTATATTGTATAAGCGATGATATTTCGTCGGATGACGGGATTGTTTCGGTTGTTGCATCACTTAATGTTGTCAGTGAAACCACCGTTACAAACGAGGTTTAAGTCGGAGGCCAAGCGGTC
>JAZREH010000010.1:0-2092 GCA_045660705.1 Acutalibacteraceae bacterium | reverse complement strand
TGGTCGCTGTCCCAACGCACACCGCGGGTGATGTGCAGAGCAATCTTCTCGTTAAAGAGCAGAAGTGACGGAATCTTGTCCGAAACAAGTTCGGTCGGGTGGTAGTGACCGTTATCCATAAGCGGTGTAATACCTTTCTGTGTCGAATATGAAAGGCAGAATTCCGCCGAGCCTACGGTATAGGATTCAACACCGATACCGAAAACCTTGGATTCAAGGGTAACATAAACCTTGCTCTTATCGTAGGGGATTGACAGTATTTCGTCAAGCGACTTTTTAAAGCGCGCACGGGGTGAGTAGCGGTCAGCGGGGATATCCTTAAAGCCGTCGGGAATCCAGATGTTCATAACACAGGGTTCACCCGTCTGCTCGGCAAAGTACTGTGAAATCTCTAAACATCTTTTGCCGTGCTCAACCCAGAAACTTCTTACCTTTTCATCGGGGGAAGAAAGGGTAAGTCCGTCCTTTACCATCGGGTGTGAAAAGTATGTGGGGTTAAAGTCGATACCCATACCGCGTGCCTTGGCGTACTCCACCCACTTTTCAAAGTGACAGGGTGCAATCGCATCGCGGTCGGCGGTCTTGCCGTCCTCAAATATGGCGTAGCAGGCGTGAAGATTTAACTTCTTTTTACCGGGGACAAGCGAAAACGCCTTGTCCATATCGTCCATAAGTTGCTGCGGAGTAGTGGCGCGGCCCATATAGTTACCTGTGGTCTGGATGCCGCCCGAAAGCGCTTCGCCAGCACTTTCAAAGCCGACAACATCGTCGCCCTGCCAGCAGTGAACACTTATTGTGGTGTTCAGAAGTTTGTTGATTGCGCCGTCAACATCGACACCAAGTGCCGCGTAACGCGCCTTTGCCTCATCGTATCTTGACATAAAAAACCCTCCGTTTTTATATTTTTGTATTATTATATAACATAAAAGCGCCGATTTTAATGACTTTTTTTAAGAATTATATGTCCTTATTTAACCTGCGCCACTGGGCGGGGGTCATTTTATAACGGTCGTAAAATATGCGGTAAAAGTAACTTGCGTTTTCATAACCTACCGCCGTCAGTATGTCGTTTACCGGAAGTCGGCTTGTCTTAAGCAGTGATTCCGCCTTTAACAGCCGCTTTTCACACAGATGCTCCTTAAAGGTTTTGCCCGTTGCCGCCTTTACGGTGCGGCTGACATATGCCGCGGTGACATTGTGCTGAGCCGCCACACGCGAAAGGCTTGCGGTGGGATAGTTTTCCTCGATTTCGCGAAGTGCCGATACCGTTATCCTTTCGGCTCCCGATTTTCGTTCGTCCCCGATAATGCGGTCACTCTGCCCTAAAATATGTAAAAACAAAAGAGCCATTGTGACCTGATTTGTCCTGTTATCGTCGGGGCGGTTTATCAGCGACCATATAAGATTTTCAAGAAGATTCTGTATCGGCAGTATGTCCGACACATCAAGGTGGATATAACTGATTTCGTGACCGCCGCCCGCAAGTCCTGCCACGATAAAGCGGCTTAGACGGTTGTCGTTGCCGATAAGGTCAAGCACGCTGTCAAAAAAGGCGGGTTTTATGATAAAGTTTACCGCGATATCGTTTTCCCCCGCCATATCGGTCTGGTGGTAGGCGTGTTGGTTAAGCAGCAGAAGTTCACCGCGCTTTACCGTTATTTCGGTGTCCTCCCCGATTATGTGACGCACCGACCCGCTAAGCATATAAACGATTTCAACATAGTTGTGCGAGTGTCGCGGAAAGGGCGTAAAGCGTGTTGCGGGGCGTATATCAATAAGGCGGTCGGCAGACAGAAGTTTCCTGCTGTCGACAAGTCCTGCACCCGTATCGGAATATGCCGAAAGGTCAAGCGGCGCGCCCGAAAGCAGGCGTTTTTCTTCATCGGTTACAGCCGAAAGATATTTAAGCAGTTCGGGGTTCATTTCTGGCACCTCGTTTCGGGAATAATCTTATAATAAGTATAACAGATTTTTACATTATTTTCAAGTTAAATAAGGCGGCGCGCTTTATCGCTTTGAAGTGTTAAAATTTATGCTTGACTTTATCGCTTTGAAGTGTTAAAATGTGTTTATGTCAAAAGGAAAATAAAGG
>JAZREH010000009.1:0-13143 GCA_045660705.1 Acutalibacteraceae bacterium | reverse complement strand
CATCGTCAATTATCGTCTGTATATCTTCCTCTTGGTGTTTACGGCGAATTTTCTCCCGTAGTTGTTCGGTAAGGAGTTTGTTTTGTCGGTCAAGTATCTTTCGCCGTTCTTCTGCACCCGTAATTTTTATTGCTTGTGCTAATTCCTCATTTGTTATTTGATTGCTCATTTTTATCGCCTCTTTCCTCATCTTCGGTGAATACGAGTATATCTAAATAGTTCTCCAACCAATGACGAACAAGGGTTGAAGAGGACACTTTACGGGCGTCAGCAATTCTCTTGATTTTTTCTTTGTTTTCGGGTGTGATATACACCTTTTGCTCAACCTTATTCATTATCTTTCTTCCTCTCTTTCATTATAAGTTTCTTCTAATTCTTCCTTGAAATCTTCGCCTAAGCTATCGTCAAAAACGCCACAATCTACAATGCCGTTTTCGGTAAAAACAAATTCGCCCTCGTCGTAAATTGCTTCGCCATATCGGGCATAGTCAAAATAATTGTCCTTGTTGTTAATTGCACCGTAACCACATTCGTCAATGTATGCCTGTCCGATTTCTTCGTCAGTTGCATTTTCGTCGCCACACCAATATTCTCCTGCCGTTTCGGGCATATCGTCATAATAGCAGTATTCAAGGCGAATATCACGACCAAGCGCCTCAACATCTAAATACTCTTCAATCGTGTCTTGTGAAAGTTCAGCGAATCCACCACAAGCGTCTATTATAAAGGTTGCAAGGTCGGTGTAATCGTCGCCTGATATAAACCAACCGTTTCCCTCAATCGCATTTGCACAGGCAGAATAAAAGTCTTTGCCATTATCCAAAAATGCCTCAAACAAATCTGTTACACCCTCGTCCGAAACCTTTTCAAGCGCAAGGGCAATTTTATTTAGTTCTTTTATTGATGTGTATTCTCCAAGCATATCATAAACTTGTGTAGGGTATTCTCCGTCATAGTCTGTAAAAAACCACTCTTCGTATGTATCGTTTATCCCTATCTCTTCAAGAGCCGTTGCTAATTCGGCTTCGGTAATCGGGAAACTGATGTATTTACCGATTAGATACCCCTCAACATATTTTCCCAAGTTTGTGATATATCCCGTTAATTCATAGGTTTTTGTTCTTGTCATTTCTGTCCCTCGCTTTCTTCTAACACCTTTCTTTGCACTATCTTAAAATGACTTGGACCAAATTGATGTATTTCTTCATAGACAAGTGTTGCGCCTGAATCCTTTAAATGTGTGTTTCGCACTCTATAATGAATTCCATTATCAATTAAATGGATTGTTTCCTGTTGTAACCAATCGTGCTGCGCTTCTGTTGAGTACGACACATCTTTAAGAGAAAGGTTGAATTTTTCTGTTTCTTTCCGTAAAATGTTCAAAAGTTTTCTTTTACCCATAAATTTGAATCTCATATTTACAACTCCTTTCAATGTAAATATGAGAGTTTTGACATTTTTACGAAAAAAGTGGGACATTTATTATTGACAGATTGCAATTAATTTGATTTTATGATATAATACATTCAACTGTATAAAATGGAGGTTCAAACAATGTTTAAGAAATATAGTGTTGAACTTGAAGGACAAATAGAGTTTTACGAACAATATTTAAAAGTTATAAATCCTGAATTAACTTATGAAGATATTTTCCGTAATAATACGGACGGTATATTAAACGGAAATTTATTAGAATTTAAATTAAATATAACCGACCTTAATGCCTGTTTGTTTCAATCAATAAAATATCTTTCTGCTATGCGAATAAAGGGCGAACCGATACCTGCAAATATTTTGTTAGTATCATTAAATACTGCAACAATTTATGTTTATCATTCAGCAGATTACTTAAAAGATATTGAGAAAGTTTATGTCGGTGGTGCATCAAAAAAGAATGTTGGTTTTTTTGCTAATGATTACATTGCAAAACTGAAATATGCCGAAAATCAAACTGACGAGTTTTCTTTAATTCAGTTACTTAAAGAGAACAACTATACAAAAATTAATATTGATGAAAATTGTATTGTTGGTTGGGCAGAGAAATACTATCGTGAAAACCCACAAGCAAGAAAATCTGATTTTATTGGTGATAGTACAGGCAAAGTTAAAATTATCGGCGAGATTAGAGAGCCCAATAAATTCAAAGATTATATATATGCTTATGCAGGAAAAGATAATGTCCGTTTTCAATATCTTATGGACAAATTAAACGATACACTTCAAAAGAAAAATTTAGGTGCTTTTTATACACCCGAACCTTATGTAGATAAATCTATTGAGTTGGTTCGTGAGGCTATCGCAAGAGTACCACAAGGAAACGATTACATAATTTTGGACCGTTGCGCAGGAACGGGAAATCTTGAAAAAAGGTTGACTGACGAGGAATTATCTCATTGTATCGTGTCAACTATTGAATATTATGAATACAAAGTATTATTAGAATTATTGGGTAGTAAAGTTCGCTATATTATTCCACCAACAGAAAAAGAAGATACATTTAATATGGGACTTGTCCGTGGTGCAGATGCTTTGTCGGAAGAATATATAAACAACCCTGTAATTAAACAGTATATTGATAATCCTAATTGTACTATTATTCTTTTTGAAAACCCACCTTATGCAGAAACCACCTCATTAGAACATCAACGAACAAAGAAATCAGCAACATCATCAGCTTGGAAGAATACCTTTGTTGTTAAGGAAATGAAAAAGGTAGTAAAAGGTGCAGTTTCTAACGATTTAGGAAATGCTTTTATATGGTCTGCATTTAAGTATTATTTAAGACAGCCAACCGATAGTTATATCGTATATTCACCCGTAAAATATTGGAAATCACAACACCTGATTAACAAAGAATTTATTAAAGGCTTTGCTTTTAATCGCAGACATTTTCATACAAATATTGATGCTTGTATAATGTGTGCTTTATGGTCTAATGTAGATAAAAATGTTACCTCATTAAAAATCACGGGTTATGATATACTGAATAATAATCAACTAAGCACTCCTATTGAATTGTCTGTTGATAGAGTATATGAATTGTTTAGTACAAGATATTATAACAAGGATAGTTTTGATGACGCCACATTTGACGGTATTTTAACTGGTCTTAATGGTTTAGAAGCAGAAGATGGTGTAAAATGCCGAATTAAACCTTTATATTCAAAGGATATGTTAGGTTATTTAGTGGCAGATAGTGTTGGCTTTGATAACCCTGATGCAAAATCAAGTTTATTGGTTGCAGGAAGATATAACGGAAATGGTTGTTATATTAGAAAAGATGATTACCTTAATAAACTACCAATGTTCTGTGCAAGTAGATATATAACATATAATAGAGAATGGACTGAAAGAGCAAGAATTATGAAATCGGCAGATGGGGCTGATAAATTCTTTACCGATGTTCAAAGTGGAAAGTTAAATCAATATCTATTAAAATGTCTTGTGTTCACTTGCTTTGAAATGCAAAATCATATGAGAAGTTTTATAGGTACAGACAATCGTTTTTATAGAAATGAATTATGTCTTGACACTACAAACGGTGAAACATTAGCAAGTTTAGAATTGCAAAATCTTGATGTTACCGTTAAAGAAAAAGAACTTTTTAATATGTGGGAAACTATATTAAGGTGGGCAAAGAAAACCAAAAATTATAATGCTGAACTAACTTATGGTATTTATCAAATTTTCGCAGAACTTAACACCTTTACTCACGATGAAGAAACGGGAGAAAATAAACCTGACTACCCCGAGCTTAATGGTGCATTAAAATCATTAAAACAGAAAATCAGGGAATATTATAATGCTGAAATTGTACCGACATTGTTTGAGTATGAGTTCTTAAAGTAAACAAAAAAGATATGAGGGAATTATTACTTTTCCCTCATATCTTTTTTATCGTTCAACATCATTTTCTAACTGAATTATGTTGGGTTCAATCATATTTTCAATATTGAGATTCACGGTTGAGAGCAGATTTTCCCACAAGCGCATAGTTTCATATATACGGGTAAAATCTTCACTTTTAAGTGCCTCTGCCGTTTGTTGCGAAGCCGAGCAAACCAACCGTGCCTCTTCCTTTAATCGTCTGTTGAGTTCTTGCAACTGTCGTAATTGTTGTTCTTCACGGTCAACCTTGAATTTCAAGAACAAGGAACATATCAAGCGAAACAGACGGGCAAAAATAAACCCGTTTCCCGAAACAACGGAATTAAGCAAATCTATCATTCGCTCTTTATCGTAGTTCTTTTGAGATACGGCAAGGGCGATTTCTTTTTTTAACTCTGCTTTATTTTCTTTGTACCTTTCCCAATACCGAGAATTGTCGCCCTTGTATTCTTCCCACAGTTGCGCCAATCGTTCCTGTTGGCTTTCTTCCTGCTCTTGCAAATCGGTCAACTCTTCCCGTAATTCGTCATTCTCCTGTAACAGTAAAAAGGCATTACCACTTTCGGACCTTATCAAAAAATCGTTAAACTTTTCTTCCTGTTCGTCAAGTGCCTTTCCTCGTTCTTCGTTTCGCCGTTTTTCTTGGGATAAAATATACTCTTCTTTGTTTTGGTGTTTTTTACTGCCTTTCCCTGCAATAATTTCTATGTTGTATTCAGCACATAGTTCGGTCAAAATGCCTCTTTCGTAATTTTCCCACTCGGTAATCGGTAGTGTTTTCTCATCGCCACAAAAACCGAGTTGTTTCAGCGCTCCATTCATTGACACTTGATGTCGCATACCTCGTTTGTTGTCGTTGCTATGGAAGACCAAATCACAATGCAAATGTACCTGCCCGTTTTCGCATAGGTGGATAGCAGCGTTGGCAAGTTCTATCCCGAATTCTCTGCCGTTGTACCTTTTCGCAAAGTCCTCAACATACCTTTGTAGAATTTCTCGTGCCTCGTATTTTCTTTCGCCATTTACGGCATTGAACGAGGGATTGTCTCGAAGATTCCCGATTGTTACGATAAACTCATAGCACACCTTTTTGGCTTTGGTATTTTGGCGCAAGGTATGCTTGGTTGCACCTTGAACTCGTAATTGTTTAAGTTTCTTTTTTTCTTTTTCCAAAGCCTCGGTTAATTGCCCCAAGTAATTGTCAATTTTTCTGTCCTTTCTTTTCTGTCGGGCGTTGTATTCTTCAACATCGGACGAGAAAAGTTCGGTAAAAATCGTTTGTAAACTTTTATTGCCCGACCAATAATAATTATCGCATTGACGGGAAATATCGCTATGTGGTACGGGTATAGTTCTGTTGTTGTGTTCTATACCTATTTCCGTTGATGTCATACAAAAAGATAAAGTTGCCTGTTCCATAAATTACTCCTTTCAATGTTCTGTTTTAAGTATGATGTTTTGTGATTTTTTGAGGTCAAAAAACACAACCCAATGTATTTTGCGACTGCGAAAACTCCCGTTTTCACTTATTCACAAAAATTGGGTTTCCTACGGAAAAACTCCATACTGTCGCACAGAACATAAGGGAGATTTCGCCTTTTCGCTTTTAATCTCTCATACTGATTTTAGAAGATTAAAAGAAAGGAGAAATTATATGACAACGATAAAATTTGAATTGTCGGAAGAATACAAGCGCCAACTCAAAATTAGAACGGTCAGCGAGGGTAAAACCCTAACAAGTTTTATTTTGGAAACTCTGTATGCAGTAGAGCCACCTAAAAGAGAAAACACCCCAAATGCAAAAAATCGTATTGAGGAAATCAACGAGATCCTTGCAAAACACGGCGCTGAAATGACAAAGGAAGAACGAGAAAAATTAAAGTCAGAGCGACAACTATTAAAAGGTATGAGCCAAAACTAATTTTACAACAAAGTTAGTGCAACAATAAGTTTTCTGCCATAAACACATCAAAAAGGATATGAGGGGTTTTCCTCATATCTTTTTTTCTCTTATGTGAAAATTCTCTTTTGGGTAGTCCGTCTTTCATTCTTATTAAAAAGATTGAAAGGGGCATTATATGAACATTTACGAGGTTCTTTTTCCACCCAATAGTGAATTTCCCGAAACAGTACATTTTGCCGTTTTGACAAAGGATAAAAAACTTAAAACAATCGCCTATGCCGATTTAGAACACCTACAAGAACAAGTTAAGAAAATCAAGATTAGAAAATCGCTTGATTACTACCTAACTTGCAACACCATAAAAAAATACCAAAAGCGAAATGCTGATAATGTGCTTGGATTTCATTCCTTGGTTTTAGATTTTGATATTCACAATGCAGAAGCCACAGAGCGAGAACAAATTATAAGTTCTTTAATATGGCGATTAAAACGAGATTTATTTGACATTAAACCACCGTTCCAAATTCCAAAGCCCGTAGTGTTGAATCTAACGGGGAGAGGTCTCCAAATGTGGTATGCGCTTGAACCAACATCAGCACGGTTAGAGTTCCTTTATAGAAAAGCAAAGGAATACTTAATTTTGATATACGAGGCATTTTTAAGCGAATACCCCGAACTTGAAGCAAACATTACGATTGACCGTGTTGCAAGTGGTAATATGTGTGGGTTGTATCGTATGTTTTCAACTTACAATACAAAAACGGGAACACGAACAAAAATGATACGACTACACGACAAGCGCATTGACCTAAACACACTTATAGAGGAATTGTCGGAAAATGAGGTTATACAGGAACACTTACAACAAAAGGAAGAGCGAAAACAAAAGATACCGAAACTTAACAATGATTATATACTTACCGAGCAAAAAAATAACGGTGCAGCGTTGCACTTAAAAAGGTTGGGTATAATACGACAGTTAGCGATTGAAAGAGAGGATAATATAGGAGAACGAGATATTATGTTGTTTCTTGCTTACAATTCAGCGAAACAATGTATGCCGATAGACGAGGCAAAAAAGATATGCAGAGAAATCAATAATACATTCTCCGTACCCTTAAAAGATATTGATTACCTTTTTAAGAACAACAAAACATATAAAATTAAAACAGTAACCTTTTGCGATTGGTTGAATCTTGATGTAAATACCGTAAAGACAAGCACACCGAATTTGACAAGAGATATTCAAAGAAAGATAAACAAGGAAGAACGGGAACGGAAAAAGACCGAAGCCGTAAAGATGTTAAAAGAGGGATATACCATAAAAGATGTTGCAGACAAAACAGGGTTATCCGTTTCAACCGTCAGCAGATTATCGGGACTACTCCCCAAAGTGAAGAAATTAAAAGAATGGGAAAAATTAGGTATCAGTAAGGCGACCTACTACCGACAGAAAAAGAAACTTAACAACTGAGCTATGATACCGATTTTTCTCAAAACGGTTCTATGTATATTATATTATGCTATACGGGTAAGGCACAGACTAACGGTTAGTACCACACCAATATTATTGCCCTTGGGGGAGTGAGCGCACACCAAAGCACACTTTGAGGTGGGCGCTCTTGCTTTTTTGTTTCTTTTTCAGCAAGTGAAAAAGAAAAGGGGACTTTTTTTGCTACTTTTTTTATAACGGTTGCAAAAACTATTGAAATGTGGTATTATATGAACATACCACATCACAACTTAATTATAATAGACTATTTATCTATATTTAGGAGAACACTACCTTGGTAAAAGGTGTTCTCTCTATTCTCCTATGTGGGTAAATAGTTTCGGTGTGATGTGGTAGTCTAAGCGAGGGAAACACTTTTTCGGCACACTCTTCGGGGTGTGCTTTTTTATTGAGGTGTGTTTATGTTCAAGAAGAAATTACCCACAAAAAGAGTTGTAATTGCAGGGTGCAGAGATTATAATAATTATGATGAGGCAAAACCTTATATTGATTATTGCTTATCAAATGTCCGAAAAGAAAACAATATAGTTATCGTTTCGGGGTGTGCAAGTGGCGCTGATGCTATCGGCGAAAGATATGCAGAAGAAAACGGGTTTGAGGTTGAAAAATATCCTGCTGATTGGAAAACCTACGGGAGAAGCGCAGGACCAAAGCGAAACAAACAAATGGCAGAGGTGTGCGATTATGTTATTTGCTTTTGGGACGAGAAAAGCGCAGGTACACGGTCAATGATTTTCTATGCCCGTAAGTGTGGGAAGCCCGTCAAAATTAAAAAGATATTTCAAGACGAGGTTTAATAATGAAGATTGGTAATTATGAGTTTGAGTATATTCAAACCATTGAACCATACAAGGATAATTGTGGGCGAATCTGCTTGTATGCGCCACAAAATAAATATAACAACAAAAAAGGGTTACCGTTGCACAAGTTGGGCGACGGAGAGTTTTGTAAATTCAAACTTGATAAAGCAGATACGGTAAGTGGCGTATATGCTTGGGTTGTTAATGGAGATTCAAAACCAATATACATAGGCGAAGCCAACAATCTTAAAAGGCGCTTTGATATGGGGTATGGTATCATATCTCCCCGTAACTGCTTTGTTGGGGGACAAATTACCAACTGTAAAATGAATAAAGTTGTTTTAGAATATTACAAACAAGGCAAAACAATAGATATTTATTTTTACAGAACAAACAATTACAAGGCAGTAGAATTAGAGTTGTTACGAGAAATAAAGACGAAATATAACAGTAAGAATAATTGATAGCAAGGAGAAAGTAAGTATAAATGAATATTTTAGATATACATAGTAAATGCCTTGATTTCTTATTGGATTATCAGTTAAAAACAAAAGATTTCTATTTTGTTCCAAGAAAAATCAATAACAAAAATCGCCTCGCACAAGGAATGTATTTTCGTGGTAATGAGGAATATTTGGTTCTTTCTTTTTGGGATTCTGCCGATACAAAGGAATTTATCTATAATGTTAATTTCTCTGTAAGCGATAAGGGTTGTGCTTCTATTGAAATTTCTTGCCGTGATGATGAGGATAAACTCCCACACATTATTGCAATAAAAGACCTAATTGAAACAACAGGAAAAATTTTTACTGAAACCAAAAAATCAAGGTGGAGATATTTTTATCCAAAGGACTATGATTATTTAGAGGCACTACACGAATTTATTTTGAATGAAAAACCTCTTGTTGATAAATATGTATTATCACATAAGGATTGTGGATTGCCTCTTGCCGATAAAGAACTTGATAATAAATATGTTAAGAGTTTGCCAGGTTATAAGATTTATATTGAAACTGCAACCAAAGCCAAAAAGACAGGCGCAGTTACAGTTAAAGCAAGTGAACATATAATGAAATTCCAACACAATCAATTATCAAATGAACTTGTTAATTATTTGTGCGATAACGGATATACCTCTGTTGTTACTGACGAAGATTTTGTTGATATAAAAGCGATAGATAGTGTTGGCAAAAAGTTGTTTTTTGAGTTAAAAACGGCAACCACCGTAAAAAATGCAATTCGTCAAGCGCTCGGACAGTTGCTTGAATATAATCATTACCCCAATGACAACAGAGCCGATAAACTTATTATCGTTACAGTTGTAGAACCTACGAAAGAAGATATACAATACTTGCAAGGGTTAAGAGCCGTTTATCAAATCCCTGTGTATTATCAGCAGTTTGATATGGATAAAAAAGAGTTGCTACCCGAATGTTAAAAAACGATATGAGGGAGTTTTTCCTGCATAACTTTTTTAAAATGTAGAAAAAATATCTTTTCAACATTTTTTCTACAACGGATAGAGCCACATAGAGCCAACGGAAGCCACGAACCCCCGAAAAAACCCGTTTTTTGAGCAGAAAAAGATATGCAGAAGAAAAAAGGGCTATTCATAGTGAGAGGTAACAACCCCATGGTTGGTATGACAGTTGCTTGCGCAGTTGCAGTTAACGACGCGCTTAATAAATAATACAAATTTAATCCTTTGTAGGGAGGGTCTTTAGTGCCCTCCCTTTTTCTTTTGTAAAAAATAAAACGGACACATCATACGATGTGTCCGTTATTATTCGTCATAAAAACAATCATTATTCCATTTTTGCGGGTTTGTGTCAATATAATTCCAAATTTTAAGGTAATCGTTTTCATCACGAATTATATGGTCGTGGAAAGAGCGTTGCCAAAGAATTCCCTTATATTTTCTGTCGGTAAACGATTTAAAACGACCGATTATATCATACACTTGTAGGGGAGGGTCTCCGTGCCCTCCCCTAGAATATCACACAATATTTTTTGCTTGTTATGGGTGCATACGGTTATAAAATATGCACCCTCGCTACTGTAATCGTAATCCTTTAGTCTTGTGGATTTGCGTTTGGTCAGTTCCATTGTTATTCATCATTATCCTTATCAAAAAGGCTGGTATCGACCATAAATCCGCCCTCGAAACCGTTACTCAGTTTCGGGATTTCGATATCCGACGGTTTATCGTCAAAGTCGCTTTCCTCAAACCTTTCGGCAAGGCGCTGGGCGATTGCATCGCTACGCCACTTTTCGATAAGTTGTTCACCCTCGGGGTAACTGTTTTCAGCAGGTTTACGGTTTATCAGGATACGCGACACTGCAAGGTAGAGTATCGCAATTCCCACCGCCGCGAGTGTCACCGTAATTCCCATATCAAGTCCTACGGTATGATAGGTGAAAACAATATCGCTTTTGCCCTCACCTACGGGTACTGCCATAAAGCCGACATTAACCTTTTCAACCTCGACAGGTTTTCCGTTTACGGTTGCTGTCCAACCCTTATCATAGGGCACCGAGAAGAACACAAGCGAATCGCCGTCGCGCCTTACTGTTGCTGAAAAACCGTCCTTTGTAATATCAAATCTGTCGGCAGAGGTTTCGGCAAGGCGCGCCGCATCGCGTGCCATTTCATCATCGGTAAAGATAAGCGAAACACCGTCATTATTATAAAAACCTCCGTTTTTAAGTGTGTCAATATCGGTAAGGAAACCGCCGTACTTCTTAATCTGTTCATCGGTTAAAAGTATCGCCTTAAGCATAAGGTCGGCGCGGGTATCCTCGCTGTAATTTTCACAAAATTCCTCGGTCATATAATAATCATACGAAAAACCGTACGGAATATAGTTCTGATTTTCGTAAACATAGTATCCGCCGTCGGTATTAAGGTACTTATAACCCGACATCAAGGTCTGACCGTCATCGTCAACGAAACTGTCGCCGCCTGTTCGGTTAAGCAGATATTTAACCGACAAAAGCGGTCTTATTGCCGCAACATCGGTTGACGGGCGGCTACCTACCGAACGGTCAACACCTATAAACTCATAAAATTCCATTATTGAGGGCGGCACAACCGAATGAAACGCATTTATACAAGGATATCCAAGGTACATACCCGTATTATCAACGCCGCTGTAAACATCAATTCTGAAGTCCTCGCCGTCGCCAAGGTTTACCTCGCCCTCAATCAGGCTGTCAATCATAACCTCTTTTACTTCGTACGAGTGGGTACGTCCAAGCGCCACAAAGACATTCGCATAGATAAGCGATATAATGCACACGCAAACAGTCGCCGCGCCAAAAAACGCGGTGCGGTTTTTCTTTATAAGGCGCAGAATAAACCCAAGCACCGCAAGGGATACCGCTGCTATAAGCACCGTTACCCAAAACCGCGCAATATACATACCATCATCGCTTTGGCTATACAGCCCGAATATGAGTTTCCCGTCCTCGTCCTTTTGCGGGAAAAAGCCAATAGTAAGCGCAAATGCGGCGGTGATACCTACCGTCCATTTATAGCCCGCGCTAAAGTCAACCGTTGTATCCTCGGCAAGCATTACGGTGGCAAGCGACATTATCAGTATCGGCATATAAAACCACCGCGCGTAATATGCGGTATTAAAGGCATAAAAAGCGCTGTTCAAAATCGGCACCAACGCCATAAAAATACAGATACCGATAAGGCGCTTTATCCAATTCTTGCGCTTTTCGATGAACCATGTAAACACGCCAACCGTACCGAAAAGCGGCAACCATCCGCCAAGGGATGACCACTTGACCTGTGCGCCGGGGAAGAATACGGGACGGGCGGGCAGGTCGGGTGGGAAGAAAAAGCACTGTATTATATTGAGGTAAATCTGCTCTTTACCGTAGGTTATAGCACTCCAGCCAAGCAGCATATTTGAAACGCGGTTATTTTCGATAATCGCATAAAATGACGGTACAAGCAGTATTGCCGCAAGGCAAACACCCAAAACCGCCTCAAAAGCGAGGGCAAGAAACCTTGAAAACCGAATCTTTATCGCACCCGATAAAAGGCGTACAAAGAAGTATATAGCGGTGAAAACAACCATTCCAAAGAAGAAGAAATAGTTTGCCAGCGCCGAAAAGCAGACCGCAAACATAAATGCACCGCGGCGGTTTTCGGTTATCAGAAGTTCAAGTCCCAAAAGCAGAAGTGGGAACATTATTATTGATTCGTGGAAGTGATTAAAGAAGATATTATAGACCGAAAAACCCGAAAAAGCATACAAAAGTCCGCCAAGGCGCGCCGCTTCGGGTGTGCGGGTAAAACGGCGTATAAACATATAACCCGTCAGTGCCGAAAGTGCGAATTTCAGTATTAAAAGCGGACCCATAAGATACGGCACAAAACTGTTCGGGAACGGGATTGTCAGCCAGAAAAACGGACTGCCAAGCAGATAAAAACTGTACGACCCGATAAAGTTTACACCAAGGTCGGTGTTCCAGTTCCAGCCCATATTACCGTCACGCACCGCCGCGTGACACATCTGATAAAAGGGTATCTGTTGGACATTGAAATCGCCGTAGAATGTAAAATACCCCCGACTTAAAAGCATATACGGCACGAAAAATCCCGCCGCAACCAAAAGTGCAATCAGAAATGTTGAAAGCCTGCGTTCTTTTTGCGGAGTCAGTGCCACCGATTTTGCGTAAGAAAAATTCATATTCTGTTCCTTTTCTATTTTCATTTATATTATTATATCAAAATTTTCCATATTATTCAATAGCATAATTCCCGTAGTGCCGCCGACCTGCGGTTGGTGGGGTTATTTTAATTATTTATTGATATTATTTAAAAAACTGTTATAATTAATATATTGAATCTAAATGAGGTTGTGAAATATATGGCAAATCATTTTTACGCAATGCTTTCGCGTATGAAAAACATTCCCCGTTGGGGGCTTATGCGTAACACACGCACCGAAAATTTAAGCGAACATTCGCTTGAGGTGGCATTTATCGCCCACGCGCTTGCGGTAATCGGCAACCGTCGCCTT
>JAZREH010000008.1:0-6343 GCA_045660705.1 Acutalibacteraceae bacterium | reverse complement strand
TTGAGGCAGCCTCAATAATTTCATAGTTCGGATAGTTGAGTATTTCGAGATTATCAAGAGAGAAATTACCGCACCACGAATGGACGAAGAATCCACCGTAGCAAAGTTCGGGATGATAGTTGGTAGCGGTGATTGAAGGCTCTGTCGGCATATCGCGGTCAGACGGCCATACCCATACCTTGGTAAGTCCACCCTCCTGCGTTATGCGGAATGTGTGTTGTCTGCCACTGTTTATTTCGGGTACGTTTACCCAACCGATACAGGTCTTTTTCCCGTTTTCGCTTGCAACAAGTTGAACATTTGCGCCCTTTTCCTTGGCAGTATTATCGGTGGCATTTGCGTTATTGGCAACATTGTTACCCAAAACCACAAGGTAAAGCGATGAATATCTGTCACCGCTCTTACGCGAGCAGTGCCATGCAAAGTAGTTGCCGTTCCAGTCGCCCCTGTGAGCGAGGTAGTCAAACTGTATCGTCAAATCCTCAAGCCAGTCGTTTACAGGCTCAATTGCCGACTGAATATAGTTATTATGGTTGGTATCAAAATGAAGTCTGCCTTTAGCGGCATCATGCTCAACCGTAACGCCCTTTTCGTTCTTATAAAGTTTTGCGGGGATATTATTTGCATCCTCGAAATCGTTTTTAAGAACGGTAGCCTTTGGTGTGGAAAGGTCGGGTTGCTCAGCGTTTTTGGTGTCAACACCGTTATAAATCACGATATCCTTAAGACGGGCATAGCAGTCGTCATAAAGATACATATAAACGCCGCCGCGGATATCAAAGCCGCCGCTGTCACCCGTAAGCACCGTCGCCTCGCTGTCGGGTGCGTTTTTCGGTTTACATTCGACCTTAATTTTTCCGTTATCAATGGTAATATGGAATTTAAATGCGCCAACCGACAGATTCGGCACGATGGTAGAGGCAAGTACATCGCTCTTTCCGTAATAATTACGGGTAAGGATAAGGTTATGCTTATTTGCCGAAAGTCCCGCTGTACCGCTACCCTTTACGGTAAGTGAATAACTTGTCGTACCGTATTTATTCGACGATGCAAAATAGAATGTATTGGTCATCCAATAACCGCCGCCGTAATACTCAAACGACATATCCATATTTGAAAGTTCGACATCACCCGTAAGCGATTCTTTCAGATATGTTGCGTTTCTGTGCGGATTGTCAATACGATACCAAGGACCCTCTTTTGTGTAGGTCGATTCGGATTCTTCGATAAGGATATCCTTATCGGTCTTGGTGGTGCTGTAGAAAGCAACCAGACGGGTCGGTTCGGAATTTGAGCCCGTACCCGCACTGTAGTCGGTGCGGTTGGCGGTATCATACGCCTTAATATTCATCATATTGGCGTTTGCAAGGCGGTGATACCAATAAACATTACCAAGCAGGTATTTTTCTGCCTTTACCTCATCAATAAGGTTGAGGTTTTCGCCAATCGGTGCGGTGTAGACACGAACGGTGTCGCCCTTACGTTCAAGGCGTACATGACCGCCCGATGTACCCCAGTGATAATCAATCGGCTCTGTACGTTTCTTTACCGATTTCTTGTCACCGCTGTTTATTTCACCCAAATCATAGTTATATACCTGTTGGGTGGCGTTTACAGCACCCGTTGCAAAGGTCAGCGCATAACCGTTTTTATAAAGACCCCAAGGGTTATGCTGATAACCGTAAATTTTATCATAGGTGATTTCGCCCGCCACACCGAACATTATCGAGTCCTCAACCCAGTCTTTACGACCGTCCTTGATATAGAAATCAAGCACCAAATCGCCGACTTCTTCCGAAAGGAGGGCTGTGGTGTTTAACGATGCGTTACCCTTTTTGCCCTCGAAGTTTTCAACCGAATCGGCGGCAATCGAAAGGTTTACATCATTTTGGGATTTTTCAACCTTGTTTTCCTTATGTGATGTAGCAAGGATGCCGATTTTATCGGCAAGACTGAACGGTACAAGTACTGCACCCCTGTCTTCAAAGGTTATTCGTCCCGAATCGTAAAGGTCTAACTTCTGGACGGTAGCACTTACCGACTCAACAGCAATCTCACCGATATGGTTGGCGGTGTTATACTCAACGGTTGTCTTTAACACCTCTTTACCGTCGACAGTTACGGTAAGGTTTGTGCGGTCACGCATTACCGCAATACGGTATTTCTGACCAACCTTTAAATCAACATCAGCCGACTTTGTTTCGACAGAATCGGTACCGTTCACCTCATACGCCGTAACCTTGCCCTCGCTGATTGTCACAATTCCGTATTCACCGCTGAATGTGGTATGTGTATCCTCGGTATAACCGCCGAAATCGTAGACCTTTATATCGTCAATACGGACATTTGAGTTGCCCTCTTTATGTATATAAAGTTTGCCCTCATCGGCATAGCCGTGAATCTGCTGTTTGATAACAGGCTCTTCACCCTCGAAATTATTGTCATCACCTACATAAAGGCTGATAAGACCGTCCTGATTGTCGATTCTGACATATCTGCCGCCCTTTGCCGTAAAGTGACCGTAGGTGTTCGCAGATGCATATTCAACACTACCGTTTATGAGTTTTGCCGTATGCTGTTTCGGGTTGTTTTTCTGTCCGCCTGTAAAATGAATTTTAAACTGGTCATTAAAGTAAATATGTATATTTTCCCAGTCGGGATTTTCGCCCCACATACGAAAAACAATACTGCTGTTTTTGGGCAGATTTTCGGCGATAGTATGTTTAACATTCCACGCCTTGACACCGAAATCCAAAACATTGGTGTTGCCGTCTTTAATGACAGTGGCGGTGCCTTCGACAGGGTCGGATGCGGTATCATTCTCAAAGTCTTCTGCAAAGACCTGCTCATACTTTTCGTATGTGCGTGTGGTTTCGGTTACCGTTTCGTAACCGTCCTTTGTGGGGTCAATAACCTTGATATCATCAATCAAAAGACCCGTATTGCCCTGTGAAAATGTAAGTTCAGATGCATCTTTTGCAAGTTCCTGCGACAAGGTGTAGTCGATAACAGGCTCAAGCCCCTCAAAATCATTAACAGGGCTTATATACATCTTTATGTTATCGCGTGTAACGGTTATGCGGTAGTATACCTCACCTTTATTGTAGTTATAACCGTAATCCCTAAGAGTAAAGGATGCAAGTAAATCGTTAGCGGCGGGATTAGCATTTACCGTTGTACTGCTTTTATAAAGACCGATGGTGTTTGCTTCACCGCTGTGCTTATTACCGCGGAACATAAACTGAACACCGTCTTTAATCTTTATGTTCATTTTTCCATACTCACCGTTATTCTGATGCATCCAGAATGTTGCATCATAATCGGTGCCGCTAAAAAAGGTTGCGGCTTTTTCCTGCCACTGACCGATGCTTGCGACCATTCCTCTACCCGAACCTGCCGTAATGGTGACATTGCCATAAGCCGTATCGCCGCTTGCGTAGGATTCAAAATCCTCTTTAAGTGCAGTCTTTTTAAGTGAACTGTCGTAATCATAGCGAACGCCGACACCTGCATCTTCTGCATTCGGAGTATAATCAAACGCCGCCGTAAAGTTCGACAGTTTTTCCTCGCTTACCGTCTGAAGTCCCGTAACGCTGTCAAGACTGACAACAGGATTTGCAACCGAATAGGCATCGTTTGCCGCACTTGTAGACACCATCCACACCGCAGTCGTTGTTCCAACAAGTATAACAACCGCCATTAACAGTGCTAAAAATTTCTTTTTCATACTTTTCCTCCTATATCGATTCTACCGTAATCTCAATATCGGGTTGTGCATACAGGTTCAAAACCGTCTTAACTCCGTTTTTATAACCTGCACCGATTTCAAATGTAAAATGATCCGTATCAAATTTATAACTGTCAATACCCACATCTGATACCTGTTCACCATTGCACAAGACACCGTTTTTATCAAGCCGTACAACATATTCCTGTTCATCCGACTGTGGGTCGATTTTTATATTACAGAATATTTTTTCGCAGAAACTGAAATAAACCGTTCCATAATCGGAATCATTATTATGACAAAACGCCGATGCAACCAATTTCACCGTCACAGCCCTGACTGCCGTGCCGCCAATCGTATTTGGCATATTATATTTCAGTACACCGTTACTGAACCATATGTGGGTCAGTTCCTCACGACCAGGCATCACAAAGTACCGCGGGTCGTCTTCAATTCCTCGGATTTCGGTATCAATCGAAAGTCCGCATGGCGGCTGAACATCGATACACCGTGCATAATCACCGATCGGTATGTGCATCGTCTGTACTTTACAGTACTTTGTCGATTTAAGATGTATGGTAATTTTATTCTCTTTAAGGTAACACATGCGTTGTCTGCCGCTTTCGATTTTTTCAAAGTCACTTGAAACAATCCCATTATCAACAAGCATCTTAACGTGTTTCGAAACAACGGGTGGCGAAATACCGAGTTTCTCGGCAATCTGAACAATGTTGTGTGGCTTTTCTGAAAGCAGGCGTATTATTTCAAGTCGCGTTGTCGATGACAGCGTATCAAAAAGACCGGCATTTTCGTTTTCAATATAAATATTCACACCCACTTTTCACCGTCCCAACATAATTTTTTGCCAAGATCGGTATCAAAGTATTCGGTTGCAAACTTACAAAGACGATACTTCGGTCGGGCGGATGTAGGTCCGCCCTTTGTCACAACACCCTTGCGCAGGAATGTGATTCGGTCATCGTCACACTCAAACTTTTCATAGGCGATGCGGTCATTTTTAAAGGTGTAGTAAATATAGTTTTCGATATCAACGTAATATGTGCCTATACTTCCCTTTTCGCGCGTAACGAATTTAAACCACTTATTATACGGCTTTACAAGTCCGTCGTTTGCACGGTCAGGGTGCTGTTTTCTGGGCGTCGGGTCATTTACACACTTAACATCAAAGTTCCCGATACGAAGGCTGTGGTTTGTAACCTGTTTTTCCTCCTCGCCGATACACATATCGTAGTATGCATCATATAACTTTATCAGCGAAGATTCCTTACAGTCAAGCGGAACATAGGTTATGTTCAGCGTACCAAATTCACCCGACGAATTATTAAGTTCAATAAGCGCGTGACCATCATCAGCAACACTAACATTACCGATATGTATTGTCGAAATATGGAAACCGCGTACATTATTAAAAGAAAGCGCACCGTTTTTGCAAACCGTATCTATGATTGTGATATGACTCATCGAAACGTTATTTGAATCGTTATCAAAGTGGATAACCGAATCTGCAATCGTGCTTATGTTAGAGTTGGAAATAAAAATATTTGTAAAAATATTACCCACGCGATGCGGCACACCGTAATCAATGGCACGGAATGTAAAGTTTGCAATTTCAAGGTTTGAATGTTCAACATTAAACGGACCAGGACCCCCGCCAACACCGTCGCGCGGCATATAAAGTGCCGTACCGCAGTTATTTATCTGCAGATTGCTGATGGTCGAGCCACGTTGCAGTGGCCATATTTTTCCGTGGGTGAAAATACCGACACGTTCACCCTCTTTTTCATCGCCTAATATATGCTCAAAGGCAATCAGCATATCTTTTATCGTGCATGTTCTTCCCGCCCTTATAATAGGGGTGTCGCGGCGGTCGGTCGTCGATATAATATGGGTCTGATATAAACCGCAACCTATAAAATTCTGATTTTCAAGCACCAGTGTCTGACTTATATAAAATATACCGTCAGGCACAAAAACACTCTTTTTGGTTGCAAGAGCCTTTAAGAATGCATCGGTGTCGTCGCAGAAACTGTTAGGGCGCGCCCCGAAATCAACAACATTTACATATCCGTCATAAGGGTTTGACATATTTACACCTCAAATGGGAGATTTTATTTTTTTGAAACCTTTACATCGGCTTCGACATATTCGACCCAATCGGTGCCGTTATATATAAGCAACTGACCAAGTGTGGTATCGTAATATTTTGAATATCCTTTGCAAAGACGCTCTGTCGGGCGCTCGGCAGTTGTGCCGTGTTCCCTTATATTACCCTTTTTAATATAGGTAACATCGTCGTCATCGCAGGGGAATGTTTTAAGGAAATCCCAGTCTTTCTGATATGTATGTGGTACATAGTTATCAAGTTCTACAGTATAACTGTTCTTTGAACCGTCAACACGGTCAACTGCACGCCAGCCGATGTGTGCAGCACCTCTGCCGCGTTCCAACCAGTCACCGTGCATTGTATTCGGGTCGTTAACACCCTTGAACTGAAGGGATTCAATAAACAGTTTGTCGCCGTCTTTACTTGCATCGCCAAGTTGTATTGCCGAGCAGTTATCAAATGAAACACGGCTCCAATAAATAACAACATTT
>JAZREH010000007.1:0-1335 GCA_045660705.1 Acutalibacteraceae bacterium | reverse complement strand
CCCACTTAAAGGAGGAGCGTGAAACACAAAGGTCTGAAAGTCCTGGCTTTAGGAAGTTGTTAATCATTTCGTTTTTACGTGATTCGGGCATTATAAAATCAGGATTTTGCTCGTAGTATTCAATAAGTCTGTCCTGATACTTTGAAAGCCTTAGAAAGTAAGCCTCCTCTTTAGAATCAATAACCTCTCTACCACAATCGGGGCATTTTCCATCTACAAGCTGAGATGTGGTGAAAAAGGACTCACAGGGAACACAGTATTTACCCTCGTAGGTACTTTTGTAGATGTCGCCCTGTTCATACAGTTTTTTGAATATCTTCTGAACCGTCTTTTCGTGGTAGTCGTCGGTGGTGCGGATAAATTTATCGTACGAGGTATTAAGACTGTCCCATACGGCCTTTATTTCGCCCGAAATATTGTCAACATAGGCTTTCGGTGTGATGCCCGCCGCTTTGGCGTACTCCTCAATTTTTTGTCCGTGTTCATCGGAACCCGTCATAAGAAAGACATCAAACCCCATCATCTTTTTATACCGCGCAATCATATCGGCAAGTACGATATCGTATGCGTTGCCGATGTGCGGCTTGCGTGAGGTGTAGGCGATAGCCGTGGTGATGTAAAATTTCTTGTTTTCGCTCATTATAAATATCCTCCTAAGGCTTTTGTGTCAAGAAAAGAATGGTTGAAATTGCGGTGACTATAAGGTTGTATATAAGCACTATAGAACCGTGCGGTGCAACACTTTGTCCTGTGAATGCGGTGTATGCAAAGAGTACTGCGCCAAGACAGGCGGACAGAACATAGCACACCGTAAGAATAAGTGTAGAACGCTTTATGCGTGATGCACAGTTAAGCACCGATATATAATTGATTGCAGACCCTCTGTATACGGCGGGTGCCGATGTGCGTTCGGTTTTGGTGACGGCGGCGTTGTACATATGAACTCCCGCGTTGGTCATCAGTTTTACCGAGTCTTCGTAAAGCCCGATATAATCGCAAATCATAGGTTCGCTGATGTTGGGGTCGCAGTTGTTTATAAGCAGTGTTATGCCAAGGTTTGCAATCCGTTTCAGTTCAAGTGCAACCGTCGGGTCAACGCTGTACTGAATAACGATAAGCGCACACGCCTTGCCGCCGCTTGCAAGATAAACGGGGAAGTATCCGCGGCGAAGTATTGTGCGGTCAACCTCAACATTAGGTACTTCAATACCGTGTGCTTCCATAAGCGTGCGGTTGCCGATAAACAGAAGTTCGTTATCAACCCAACCCGAAATTCCCATACGCTCTTCGTATTTTACGGTGTCCGAATCGGGCATAGTATAGAAGTCGTTAGTG
>JAZREH010000006.1:0-2327 GCA_045660705.1 Acutalibacteraceae bacterium | reverse complement strand
GACTTAAGGTCGATTTTGTTTTCAAAAAAACTCATCCACGCCGAATTATCACCGTTTACACCGTTTGTTATATCGTGGTTGCCGTTGGTGTACCACATTGGATATGCACCCTCAATAACAGAGGAGGAAAGCACATCTTGGGCATATTCATAATCATAATCATCGGCAAGCCACATATTATCGCCGATAGATGCACCTTGCACAACATCGCCGATTACAGAAACTCCCACAACATTGTCGCCCTGTGCGGTAAGGTTGTCCATAAGGTTTTTCATCATATCAAAGCGCTGTACCATAGCAGACTTGCCCATAACCGAATAATTAGCGTTTGATGTACTGTTCATCGCGTGATTGATGTGAGTATCTGAAATAAAGAACATCGAAAAAGCATCATCACGGTCGTTGTTCTGCTTGTCTACAGGGATATCAACCGTTTCAGCAAGGCTTAATCCCTCGGTAGTGAACTGGGCAAGAAGTGTGGTTGCGCCTTTGGGTATAAGTTTATTGCCCGTTATGGCATAACCCGATAAAAAGGTTTCATAATCGATTTCGGCGATAGGCAGATAACCGTCAAGTGCCACGCCCGAATCGTCCGCCCAGTAAAGTGTTATGTACTTTACAAAGTCGCTTCCAAGCGTGTCATCGAAGTATCGGATAACACCGTCGGCGTTAGCGGGTAAATCGTTTGCAAATGTGTATACAAGATTTGCCTTTTCCTCGGCGAAAACACCGATAACAGGCACCGTACACAACATTATGCAGATGCAAAGGAGTAATGAGATTATTTTCTTCATACTATAGCAACCTTTCAAATAAATATATACAATTTTACATTATATTATATATGTAAGTCAATAACGAATACATTTTTTTGTGGCGGTGGACAATTTGTGCATAGATGCGTAATGCATAAGCAACAAAAAACGCAAAAAATTTAAGTTAAACGGCGGCGGCACAGGCGTTTTTTACACAAGAAAAATGTGTCTGATTTTCAATAATTGTTGTTGACAAAAAGCAATGTAATATGGTATACTGTTTCAAGTAATTTGGAAGGAGATAAGAAATGGAACGCTTTTTTAAAAATGCAACACTTATTTCCGAAAACGGTATAATGAAATGTGATGTTTCCGTCAGTGATAAGGGCGGATTTTCTTTTGCCCTTTCAAAAACACCGACGGCTGATGCTATTGTTATCGAAAATGCTGTTATTTTACCCGGTCTTGCGGATGTGCATACACATCTGCGTGAGCCGGGTTTTTCTTATAAAGAAACGATAAAATGCGGCACTCTTGCGGCGGCGCGCGGCGGTTTTACGCATATATGCGCTATGCCAAACCTTAACCCCTGTCCCGACTGTGTTGAGGCGTTAACGGCTCAACTTGACATCATCGAACGCGATGCGGTGATTGATGTCCTACCGTATGCCACTATAACGGCAGGGCAGCGCGGGGAAAAACTTTCCGATATGCAAAACCTTTTAAGTTCGGGCGCGGTTGCCTTTTCGGATGACGGCAAGGGCGTGCAGGAACGCGAGGTTATGCGCGCGGCGATGATAAGGGCAAAGGAACTTGACGCGGTTATTGCCGCACACTGTGAGGATAATGCTCTGCTTTTCGGCGGTTACATACACGACGGTGAGTATGCCGCGGCACACGGTCATAAAGGAATATGCAGTGAAAGTGAATGGGGACCGATTGCTCGCGATATTGAACTTTTGCGGGAAACGGGATGTAAATATCACGTTTGTCATATATCTACTAAGGAAAGTGTTGAACTGATACGAAATGCCAAGGCACAGGGTATTGATATCACCTGTGAAACGGCACCGCACTACCTTGTTTTGGACGACAGCGACCTTGTCGAGCACGGCAGGTTCAAAATGAATCCTCCGCTTCGCTCTGCGGAAGATAGGCTCGCGCTGATTGAGGGTGTAAAGGACGGCACAATCGATATGATTGCAACCGACCACGCGCCGCACAGCGCCGAAGAAAAGGGCAGAGGGCTTGAAAAAAGCGCCTTTGGTGTTGTAGGCATTGAAACCTCGTTTGCGGTTATGTATACCCACCTTGTAAAGACGGGGATTATAACCCTCGGGCGGCTTGCCGAAATGATGGTTTTTGAACCGCGCAAGCGGTTTTCAATTAAGGGCGGCACCCCCGAAACGGGCGACCTGTGCGTCTTTGATGTCGAAAGGGAATATACCGTAAATCCTGATGATTTTATATCTTTGGGCAAGGCTACCCCGTTTGAGGGTGAAAGGTTGTTTGGCGAATGTCTGCTGACCGTTTGGGGCGGCAGAACAGTGTATGAAAAGGAGTAATTATGAC
>JAZREH010000005.1:0-1350 GCA_045660705.1 Acutalibacteraceae bacterium | reverse complement strand
GGTACGCGCTTTAAAAGGAAAGAGATAAAATGACATCTACAAGCGATATTTTAGTGCGCGCCAGAGGCGCAAAAGCATCAGCAATGCTTTTAACGACCGAGCAGAAAAACCGCGCACTTTACTGTATGGCGGATGCGCTCGAGTCGGCAACGGACAGTATCCTTGCCGCCAATGCCGAGGACATCGACGCGGCACGCGGTACGGTTTCTGATGTTATGATTGACCGCCTTGCCCTTACTAAAGAGCGTGTTTTGGCTATGGCACAGGGGATCCGCGCGGTTGCCGAACTTGACGACCCTGTCGGCCGCGTACTCGAAAGTGTAACACGCGGCGACGGTCTTAATATTCAAAAGGTATCGGTTCCCGTCGGGGTTATCGGGATCATATACGAAAGCCGTCCGAATGTTACCTCTGATGCGGCGGCGCTTGCCCTTAAATCGGGTAATGTATGTGTGCTTCGCGGCGGAAAAGAGGCTTTCCGCAGTTCCTTTGCCATAACCTGTGCACTTAAAAAGGGAATCAAGCAAAGCGGTCTTGACCCCGACCTTGTAAACATTGTCGAGGACACCACAAGGCAGAGTGCCACCGAACTTATGCAGGCGATAGGGTTTGTTGACCTGCTTATCCCGCGCGGCGGTGCGGGGCTTATAAACGCCTGTGTCGAGAATGCAAAGGTTCCCTGTATCCAGACGGGTACAGGCATCTGCCACATATACATTGATAAATCCGCCGACCTCGAAAAGGCGGTAAAAATCGTCGAAAACGCTAAAATGAGCCGTCCGTCGGTCTGCAACGCGGCGGAGGTCTGCCTTGTCCACAAGGATATTGCGAATGAGTTTCTGCCACTTCTTAAATCCCGTCTGTGCGACCCTAAGCGCGAACATACCGCCGAACTTCGGTGCGACCAAACCGCCCACAGTATAATCGGCGGCGTTATGGCAGACGACAGGGATTTTGATACCGAGTTTCTCGACTTCATCCTTGCGGTAAGGGTGGTTGATGATATTTCACAGGCAATCGAGCATATATCGGCGCACTCGACCCACCACAGCGAAGCCATCGTTACCGAGGACAGCGCGGCGGCAAAACTTTTCACATTATCGGTTGACAGTTCTGCCGTTTATGTCAACGCATCGACCCGCTTTACCGACGGTGGCGAGTTCGGGCTTGGCTGTGAAATGGGAATTTCGACCCAGAAACTTCACGCACGCGGTCCTATGGGACTTCGCGAACTTAATACATACAAATATATTGTGACCGGCGACGGTCATACAAGGTGATAGCGTGAAAAATCACGCTATCACGCAACTATAGGGACGCGTGCCACTCGCCGACAAAGCGGCAACCGTG
>JAZREH010000004.1:0-1251 GCA_045660705.1 Acutalibacteraceae bacterium | reverse complement strand
GGCCTCCGACTTAGGTGCCGCCTGGGCTTTTGGTCACGCTATTGAAGGCGTTACTCCCGGCAAAACCTATACTGTATCTTACAGAGTAAAGCGCGACCCCACAGTAACCGACAGAACCCACATTAAGGCAACCGCCGTATTAACCACACTTAATATCGGCAACGGTACAGGTGTTAATGAAAACTTCAAAAACCACATTTGCAACCTTTATAACACACTTTCCCTTGTTAATAAAAAGAATATAGATATTTCAAACGACGGTTGGAATCTTATTACTATGGAATTCACCGTTCCCGAAAAGGCAACCAACCTTACCACAGTTTATCTTGTAATGGACGCTTCGGGTGCGGGCACCAATACCGTTAACCAATTCTATATGGACGATTTGGTAGTTCTTGAAAATGTTGAAGAAATTAACATTGATAGCATTCCCGTAAAATTTTATAACGCCAAAGGTGAGCTTTTAAGCTCCACCAACTCCTACGGTGATGTTGCTATAACCGATAATGGCGACGGAACTGTTAATTTAGAGGTTAAATACACCGATTCTTTTGCTTATAGTTTCCTTGGTTGGTATGACAATACCGATAATTTAATAAGCGAAGAAACTGTACTTTACAATGTTCCCGCCGAAGATGCTATAAATTATGTAGCAAAAATCAAGGATTCAAACATATACACCGCAGCATCTTACGAGGGTTATTCAGCAGGCACAAATCTTACTCACACCGACACAACAACCAATTTCCCCATAAACGGTCAGTGGGGCGGATTTGCTTGGGCAGGCTACCGCAAACAAACAGTTGCGGGAACCATTTACGATAACCAAGGTAATGCATATACCCAAACCGCAGGCGGTTCTTACGCCAACGAAGTTACCGCCACCGTTTCAGATGCTTATGCCCACAGCGGTACAAAATCTCTTTTCCTTTCCGGCGCGTACTGGACCATGGTAGGTGGAATTAATAACGTAAAACCCGGCAAGACCTATGAACTTTCCTACTGGGTAAAAAAGGATCCTACACAAACAACCGTCACCAAAATCAAGGGGGTTGCAATTCTTACTACCGTTAATATCGGTCAGTCGGGTATATCTGATTTTGCAACACATATTACCGAAAAATATAGCGTTCTAGGTCTTCCTTGGGATGATGGAAAATAAACTATACGAAAAGTATATTATAGGAGGATGCGAGGATGGAAAAGATTAAACTGGTGATGGCGGATGACGATACGGGCTTGCTGGAAGAG
>JAZREH010000003.1:0-1351 GCA_045660705.1 Acutalibacteraceae bacterium | reverse complement strand
ATACCGATGTTGACGGTGTTTATTCTGCCGACCCGCGCAAGGTAACGGGTACGGTCAAGATGGATGAGATTACCTATGACGAAATGCTTGAACTTGCCACACTCGGCGCACAGGTGCTTAACAACCGTTCGGTCGAGATGGCGAAAAAATACAATGTTGAATTAGAGGTGCTTTCGAGCCTTGAAAGAAAGCCTGGCACCATAGTAAAGGAGACCGTTAAAATGGAAAAAACACTTATCAGAGGCGTCGCAAAGGATACAAGCGTTACCCGTATTTCGATCGTTGGTCTTAACGACACACCCGGAGTTGCGTTTAAACTCTTTAATAAACTTGCTCAGCACAAGGTTAATGTTGATATCATTTTGCAGTCGGTAGGCCGTGATAACACAAAGGATATCACCTTTACAGTACCTCAGGATCAGGGCAAAGAGGCTGTTACCGCTATAGAGAGCCTTGCTGAGTCGCTGAACTATAAGAAACTTTCGTCTGATAACGACTGTGCAAAGGTTTCGATTGTCGGTGCAGGTATGGAAAGTCACCCCGGCGTTGCTTCAAAGATGTTTGAGGCACTTTACGATGCGGGCATCAATATTCAGATGATTTCTACCAGCGAAATCAAGGTATCTGTTCTTATTGATGTTAAGTACGCTGATAAGGCGGTTCAGGCAATCCACGACAAGTTTATGCTTTAATTCTGTTAAGATAAAAAAACGCCCGTTGCGAAAAATCGCAACGGCCATTTTTTTACTTTATTTCGTCATATTTGATTTTGGTTATCTTGGTCGAACGCAGTACCGCATCAAGATTATCTGAATGGTAATAGGATATCAGCATATAATCGCCGCCGTCAAATATCGCGGGGTATGCATAACCGTTTGAAAGATCGTCTTCAAGGTAGTAAACACGCGGAAAAGTTTTGCCCTTGTCGTCACTTACGGCACATACCATCGGGGTGCGTCCCCAAGTTCTGCCCTCCTGTCGTCCTGTAAAGTGTGGCATAGAACAGAAAACCGCAACTGTAAAGGGACCGACATTCTTCATTAAAAGCGGCGCATCGGGGCCCGAAAAGAATCGGTTCGGTGTTGGTGCCGACCAAGTGGCACCGTTGTCATCCGAATAGCATTCCCACTGACAGCCAAGGTCGGTACGCGACGTTGCACGGATTCTGCCGTCGGGCATCTCATACGCTGCAGTTTCCTGAAGTCCTGTCGAGGTAACCTGCGGAGGGAAAGGACTTGAGATAATGTCGGAAATTATATTCCAGCTTTTTCCGTCGTCGTCAGAGGCGAGCATTAACATTTTTCCGTATCCGCTAAAGGTCTGCCCAAAATATTCGTGCAGGTTAAGGGGC
>JAZREH010000002.1:0-6961 GCA_045660705.1 Acutalibacteraceae bacterium | reverse complement strand
ATAGGCTTTAAGGCCTTCGAACATTTCTTGGCCATAATGGAAAACCATTGCAGCGGGAGACATAGAAAGGTTTTGGAAGGGTACTATTCTAGGGTCGTGCCAACCTTTTCCTTCGGTATAGTCCATTATAAACATATGGTCGGTAAAGATTTTACCGAAACCAAGTGATGAACTGTCGGGTTTCTCGGACGGTGCGGTATTTTTTATTACCTTTATTTCCATAACCTTATACTCCTTTAAAAGTCGGCACCGAGTTTCATTGCCTTTTTATTTACTTCGAGCATATCGGCGCGCTTTGCAGAAATTACCTTACTAAGTGTTGCATCAACACTGTCGCCAAAGCCGTTCTGGTCGGCAAGTACCTTACCGACAATTATCATATTAGCAAGGGTAGGCATATCGTTTTCGCTTGCCATACCTGTTGCGGGGATGTACTTTACGGTGACATCGTCACGCTTTACCTTGCGTTCGATAAGGGTGCTGTCAACATAAATCGTACCGCCCGATGCAACGCTGTCCTCATATTTATCAAGCGAGGGCAGATTCATTGCGATAAGCACATCGGGTTTTGAAACGATGGGCGAACCCACAGGCTCATCACTAATGATAACCGAGCAGGAAGCAGTACCGCCGCGCATTTCGGGACCGTAGGACGGAAGCCAACTGACCTGCTTATCCTCGATAAGACCCTTATATGCGATAAACTTACCGGCGAAGAGTATACCCTGACCGCCGAAACCGGCAAACAAATACTGTGTAGTAGCCATATTACTCTTCCTCCTTTGCGGCGCTGCGGTCCTTATAAACACCAAGCGGATAGTACGGAATCATCTTTTCGTCAATCCACTCGAGTGCCTTTTTAGGTGTAAGACCCCAGTTGGTCGGACAACTTGAAACAACCTCAACAAGCGAGAATCCCTTTCCGTCTATCTGATTCTGGAAAGCCTTTTTAATTGCCTTTTTCGCCTTGTTTACATTTTTAACATTGTTTACGGCAACACGCTCAAGATACTCAGCACCGTCAACCTGAGAAAGCATTTCACAAACCTTTATCGGAAAACCGCAATGGTTTGTGTCACGGCCGTAGGGCGATGTCTGTGTAATCTGACCCGGCAGAGATGTAGGTGCCATCTGACCGCCTGTCATACCGTAAATTGCATTGTTTATAAAGATAATGGTGATGTTTTCGTTTCTTGCAGCGGCGTGTACCGTTTCAGCCATACCGATAGATGCAAGGTCACCGTCACCCTGATATGTAAATACGATGTTGTTCTCGGGATCGCTACGCTTAACACCCGTTGCAACGGCGGGAGCACGACCGTGTGCCGCCTCAATCATATCACAGTTAAAATAGTCATATGCCATAACCGAGCAACCAACAGGTGCAACACCTATTGTTCTGCCCTCAATTCCGAGTTCGTCGATTACCTCGGCAACAAGACGGTGAACGATACCGTGTGTGCATCCGGGGCAATAATGGAACGGCGCATCGGTAAGCGCGTGCGGTTTATCAAATACTACCATTATTTTGCACCTCCGTTTTCATTTGCCTGCTCAATAGCGGCAAGCACCTGTTCAGGTGTTACAATCATACCGCCGACGCGGTTGCAAAGCATATAATTTGCCTTACAGTCGGTGGCAAGTTTAACATCCTCAATCATCTGACCCATCGAAAGTTCAACCGAAATAAAGGTGTGTGCCTTTTCGGCTGCCTTTTTAAAGGGTGCAACGGGGAACGGCCATACAGTTATAGGACGAATCATTCCAACCTTTATGCCCTTTTCCCTTGCCTGATTAACGGCGCTTTTAGCAACGCGGGCGGCAATACCGAAAGCCGCAATGACGATTTCGGCATCCTCGGTCTTATACTCCTCGTACATAGCCTCGTTTTCTTCAATGGTCTTATAGCGCTCAAAACGCTCCATATTGCTCTTTTCAAGAGCATCGGGCTGCAGGAAAAGTGAATTTACGATGTTATGTTCACGCTGCATCTTTGTGCCGTTGGTTGCCCACGGCTTTTCGGGGGACTGCTCAACCATATCTTTAAGACCGTCAAGGTCAACCGGCTCCATCATCTGACCCATCGTACCGTCGGCAAGAATCATTGCGGTCATACGGTATTTATCGGCAAGTGCAAAGCCTTTAACGGTAAGCGCCGCCATTTCCTGAACACAGTCGGGCGCTAAAACTATCATACGGAAGTCGCCGTGTGCGCCACCCTTGGTAGCCTGAAAATAGTCCGACTGTGACGGCTGAATTCCGCCAAGTCCGGGACCGCCGCGCTGAACATTGATAATAAGTGCGGGCAGGTCAGCACCTGCAAGATACGAAATACCCTCACCCTTAAGCGAGATACCGGGGCTTGAAGACGAGGTCATAACCCTTTTACCTGTAGAAGAAACACCGTAAACCATATTTATTGCGGCAATTTCACTTTCAGCCTGTAAGAATGTTCCGCCGATTTTGGGCATACGCTTTGCCATATATGCGGCGATTTCGGTCTGTGGGGTAATGGGATAGCCGAAATAGTGACGGCAACCTGCGATTATAGCCGCCTCGGCAATAGCCTCATTTCCCTTCATAAGAACTTTATTTGACATTTAAACTCACACTCCTGTCTTACTTTTCAACCTTAATAATGCAGTCAGGGCACATTGTAGCACAGAAAGCACAACCGATACAATCATCGGGTCTTTCGGCAACTACAGGGTGGTGTCCCTTTTTGTTGATTTGGTCCTTTGCAAGGGCAAGTACATTTTTCGGACAGGCGTCAACACACAGTCCGCATCCCTTACAACTGTCGGTTTTAAAGGTCAGTTTTGCCATTTATACACATCTCCTTTTTTAATACGCGAAGTTTTGTCTTCAAACAATTATGTAAACTATTATATTATTATAGCATACTTTATTTAATTTGTTAAGTGATTTTTTTCTGAAGATTTAAAAGGAAAATATTGTCGATTTTTCCCATTACTTCATTAGAAAGTCGGGCATCAACACAGGTCATAACAAGCGGCAGACCGGTTTTTTCTGCAACCTCGTTTGCATAAGCCACCGAATCAATTATAATCTGCGCGGTGGTTTCCTCGCCAAGATTTGTATTGTTGATTAACCCTGTAAAGGGTATGCCGCCCGCACACTCGATTTCGCGCATAACCTCAATGGTAGAATCGGCATCCGAGGTAAGCGGTCGGCTTTTATTGATAACCATATACATATCGTAATTGTTTTCATTAAGTATTTCGGGTGCCCAGCGTCCAAGGGCAAGCGCACCCCTGTCATCACCGCCCACATCAATGACCGCCGTTATACTTTTATCGTCGGTCAGGGCATATGCCTCCTGCGGGAGGGCGGGGATATCGACATTACTGCCCGCATATTCGCTTGCGATAAGTTTAACACCCGCCGCCGACAGCATATCAATACTGTCCTTGGTTCTGAAGTACGGATTTACGATATCAAGGTCGGCAATTGCCACCTTTTCATTTGTTTTTTTAAGTTCTAATGCATAGTTTACGGCAATATTTGTTTTTCCGCTGCCGTAATGTCCGCAAAAAAGTGTTACGCGTTTATTTTTCATATTAAAGTTTATTTCTCTGAATCTTGCCGCTTACCGTTTTGGGCAGTGAATCCCTGAACTCAACAATTCGCGGATACTTATACGGCGCGGTCTTTTCCTTAACATATTTCTGGATTTCCTTTTTAAGTTCGTCGGTACCCTCGGTGCCGTTTACAAGAACAATGCTTGCCTTAACAACCTGTCCGCGAACCTCGTCGGGGGCGGCAGAAACACCGCACTCTAAAACATAGGGAAGTTCCATAATAACGCTTTCAATCTCAAACGGTCCGATACGGTAACCCGACGACTTGATAACATCGTCAACGCGACCGACATACCAGAAGAATCCGTCCTCATCACGCCACGCGGTATCGCCGGTATGATAGAAACCGTCACACCAGGTTTCAGCCGTCTTTTCCTCGTCACCGTAGTAACAGGTAGCCAATCCGCAGGGCAGACCGTTCTTTATGTTTATAACGATTTCGCCCGTTTCACCGACAGGAACACTGTTGCCGTCTGCATCAACGATATCAACATCGTATATCGGTGACGGTTTACCCATCGAACCGATTTTGTGCGATGCGCCCGTCATATTACCGATAATCATTGTGCTTTCGGTCTGACCGAAGCCCTCAAGTATCTGAAGTCCCGTAATCTTTTCAAACTGACGGTAAACCTCGGGATTGAGTGCCTCGCCCGCCGTAGTCATATGCTTAACCGACGAAAAATCGTACTGTGCAATATCCTGTTTTACAAGCATACGAAGCATAGTAGGCGGTGCACAGAATGTAGTAATACTGTACTTTGCAAACATCGGAAGTATCTCCGCCGCGTCAAAGCGGTCAAAGTCGTAAACGAAAATCGCCGCCTCGCAAAGCCACTGACCGTAAAGTTTACCCCACATTGGCTTTGCCCAACCGGTATCCGAAATGGTAAAGTGCAGACCGTGGGGGTCAACATTGTGCCAATACTTTGCAGTATGGAAGTGACCGAGCGGATATTTATAGTTGTGTGCCGCAATCTTGGGATAACCCGAAGTACCCGAAGTGAAGTACATCAGCATAAGGTCATCACCGCAGGGCGAATCATCGGTGCGTTTGTAGTGGGTGCTGTAAAGGGTGTACTCGTCGTCAAATGAACGCCAACCCTCGCGAGTGCCGTTTACCATCAGTTTGTGAACAAGCGTCGGGCTCTTTTGAGCGGCAAGGTCAATCTGATGCGCGGTATCGCCGTCGGCTGTACAAATAACCGCCGTAATACCCGCCGAATTAAAGCGGTATTCAAAGTCGTGCTCAACAAGTTGGTTGGTGGCAGGAATTGCGATTGCGCCGAGTTTATTAAGACCCATCATCGCAAACCAGAACTGATAATGCCGTTTAAGTACAAGCATTACGCGGTCGCCCTTCTTTATGCCGAGCGACTTAAAATAGTTTGCACACTGGTTGGATGCTTTCTTAATATCTGTAAAGGTAAAGCGGCTCTCAACCCCGTCGCGCGAAATATGTAAAAGAGCAAGTTTATTAGGCTCCTTTTCAGCAAGCGTATCAACAAGGTCGAATGCAAAGTTGAATTTTTCGGTATTCTTGAATTTAATCGAGGTAGGTGTACCCTTTTCGTTTTCCTCGATATCAATATATTTCTGATAGATTCTCTGCTTTGTATCCTTTTCACGCTTTGAAGCGGTATCGATCGCCTTTACGGGGGTAAGTTCGGGAATCGGCTCACCCGTAGGATTAAGAACGATTGCATAGAATATGCAGTCCTCACCGTCAACCGCAATCATTCCGTGGGGTGTCGACGAATCGTAGTAGATACTGTCGCCGGGGCCAAGTACCACCTTGTGCTCACCGACCTGAACCTTAAGGTGACCCTCAATAATAAGGTCACATTCCTGTCCCGCGTGGGTGGTAAGTTCGATATCCTTATGCTGTGCTTCCTCGCTGTATTCACTGCGGACATAAAGCGGCTCAGCAATCCTGTTCTGAAACGCCGACGCAAGGTTATAGTAAATCATACCGTGCGCCTGTTCAATCCTCTGACCCTGACCCTTGCGGGTTACGGTGTAGGATTTAAGTGTCGGACTTTTACCCTCGATAATATCGGTGACATCGACATTAAATGCCAATGCACAACGGTAAATAAAGGCAAAGTTCAAATCACTCTCGCCGTTTTCACAACGCAGGTATTCATCGGTCGAAACATCGGTTTTTACCGCCATTTCAGCCGCGGTAAAACCCATAATTTCACGAAGTTCGCGAATACGCGCCGCCATTTCCATAATTTTGTAATCAAGACCGGTTATCTGTTCCATAAAACATTTCCTCCGTTTTTGAGGGACGCATAATAAATGCCCGTCCCAAAGTAATGACTTTGAGACGAGCGATTGATAACTCAAATACACCCGCGGTACCACTCAAATTGCGTTTAAAACGCCACCTCTTGGAATCAAACAATTCCTATGCTTTTACGCAGCAGTCACGGAAAGGTTCTACTGGGGACAAAAGTCCTTTTCTTCCTTTCGGCTCGAAAGTTACAAACACAGGCAACCGCTTAATGGCTTACACCAACCGCCATCTCTCTAAAAAACGGGATATGCCGCGTCCTCTTCGTCAACGCCTTTATTATTGGTTATATTTTATCATAACTTCAGGTGAAAGTCAAGTATTTTAATTTTTACAGTTTATTACGCTGAATCTTTCCGCTTATGGTCTTCGGAAGTTCGTCGCGGAAGACAACGATACGGGGATACTTGTAAGGTGCTGTATGTTCTTTGACATAGTTCTGGATTTCCTTTTTCAGTTCCTCGGTAGGCTCTGTGCCCTTGACAAGTACAATGCTTGCCTTAACAACCTGACCGCGAACCTCGTCGGGGGCGGCAGAAACACCGCACTCCAGAACATAGGGAAGTTCCATAATAACGCTTTCGATTTCAAACGGCCCGATACGGTAACCCGATGACTTGATAACATCGTCGATACGGCTTACATACCAGAAATATCCGTCCTCGTCACGCCACGCGGTATCGCCCGTATGGTACATACCGTCATACCACGCATCATTAGTTTTTTCGTCGTCAAGATAGTATTCCTTAAACAGACCGCAAGGCACGCTGTCCTTGGTTCTTATAACGATTTCGCCAACCTCACCGTCGGCAACAGGATTACCGTCGGGGTCAACGATGTCGATATCGTACTGCGGCGATGCCTTACCCATAGCACCGACTTTCGGTGTAGTACCGCAAAGATTTGCAATGGTAAGGGTGGTTTCGGTCTGACCGAAGCCCTCCATTATCTGAAGACCTGTTGCCTCCTCAAATTGGCGGAAAACTTCGGGGTTGAGCGCCTCACCCGCCGTAGTCATATGGTGAATTGAAGAAAGGTCATATTTTGAAAGGTCGCCCTT
>JAZREH010000001.1:0-4950 GCA_045660705.1 Acutalibacteraceae bacterium | reverse complement strand
CCTCGTCAGTGCCGCAATCCCTAAAGATTGCTAATGCTTTTCTTAATTGTTTGTTGGTTTTAAGGCTGCTTTCATCAAAAACGGTGTTTGTGAAGCTCAGATGCTTGGCGTTCTTACGCTTTGGGCGTTCAAGAGGTCGCTCTTTACCGTCACAAACGAATATATAACCATCCTCTTCCTTCACAGCCACTAAAAAGTAGCCCTTATCTCTTCCTGCTTTAGAGCAAACTACGTGTCCAATCATACAGCACCTCAATCACAAAGTGTCATAATCTTTGGACCGTCGGGAGTTATTACTACCGTATGCTCAAAGTGAGCCGAAAGAGAACCGTCTTTGGTTTTAACAGTCCAACCGTCCGATAATGTCTTTACATCAAAGCCTCCTGCATTAACCATTGGCTCTATCGCAAGTGTCATACCGGGGAGCAGTCGGATTCCTCTGCCCGCAGGTCCGAAGTTCGGAACCTCTGGGGCTTCGTGCAGGCTGGTGCCTATTCCGTGTCCGACAAACTGTCTAACTACAGAAAAGCCCCTTGCCTCAACATACCGCTGTACCGCATTACTTATATCACCTATTCTGCCGCCCGATACCGCCGCCGAAATTCCCTCATAGAGAGATTCTCGGGTGGTATCCATCAGCCGCGTCGCTTCTGCGGAAATATCTCCGCAAGCGAATGTGGCAGCATTATCTCCGTGATACCCTTGAAACTTGGCACCAAGGTCGATACTTACTATATCGCCCGCTTTAAGCTTACGCTTATTAGACGGGATGCCGTGAATAACCTCGTTGTTAATTGATATACAGGCGGTTGCAGGAAAGCCATTATAATTTTTAAAATTAGGCTCTCCCCCTTGGCTCAAGATATAGTCCTCTGCCAATTTATCAAGCTCGGCTGTTGTAACACCCGGCTCTACCGCCATGCCTGCTGTTTTTAATGCACCGGCCGATATTCTGCAAGCCTCTTTCATAATCTTAAGCTCGCGACCGGTTTTAAGCACTATCATATTATATCTCCGCTAAAGCACCAAGTACCAGAGCAGTTGTATCGGCAAGTTCTTCCTGACCGTGAACGATAAGAAGTTTGCCCTGTGCCTTGTAGTAATCCTTCAAGGGTTCGGTCTGCTCGTGGTAAACGGCAAGTCGGTTGAGAACGGTCTGCGGCTCATCATCCTTGCGGATAACAAGTTTACCTTCACAAAGGTTGCATACACCGTCTACTGCGGGTTTCTTATACTCGGTATGGAAACTTGCACCGCAAACCTCACAAACGCGTCTGCCCGACATACGCTTAACGATTGCTTCGTCGGCAACCTCAATAGAAAGTGCCGCGTCAACCGCTATACCCATATCGTCAGGGGCCTTCGCCTGCGGGATTGTACGGGGGAATCCGTCAAGTATAAATCCGCCGTCGCAATCCGACTGAGCAAGTCTTTCCTTGATGATGCCGATTACAACATCATCAGGAACCAACTCACCAGCGTCGATAAAAGCCTTGGCCTTAAGTCCCATTTCGGTACCGTTTTTAAGTGCAGCACGAATAATGTTGCCGGTCGAAATGGTAGGAATATTATACTTTTCAGAGATTATCTCTGCCTGTGTGCCTTTACCCGCACCAGGTGCACCCAAAAGAATGAGTTTCATATTAAATACTCCTTTAAAAAGCCTTAGTCAAGGAATCCCTTGTAATGACGCATCATCATCTGGGATTCAAGATTCTGAACAGTGTCAAGTGCAACACCAACCATAATCAGTACAGAAGTACCGCCGACCGAAACATTCATCGCGCCGACACTGCCGACGATTATCGGAAGGATAGCGATAACACTGAGGAAGATAGCACCCATCAGAGTTATTCTTGACAAAATTTTGGAAATAAAATCAGATGTGGACTTGCCCGGACGAATACCGGGAACAGCGCCGCCGTTCTTACGCAGATTATTTGCCATTTCAACAGGATTAAACTGAATGGTGGCATAGAAATATGCGAAGCCGATTATCAGGATAAAGTAGATAACAGCATAGAATATACCCTGAACACTGAAAAGGGACAGGAATTTATACATCTGCTGACCAAACTTACCGGTCTGGTTTGTACCCATAAATCCAAGAATCATCGTGGGCAGCATAAGAATTGACGAAGCGAAGATTACAGGCATAACACCCGACATATTAACCTTAATCGGAATATGTGTGTTCTGACCGCCGTACATCTTGTTGCCGACAACACGCTTAGCGTACTGTACGGGGATGCGGCGCTCGGCATTTGTCATCCATACGATGAAAGCAATCATAATAAGGAAAACAAGGATTATACCAACAACAGCAATCTTATTCTTAACGCCGTCAATTGCAAAGTTCTTCCAAAGCGTTACAAACGCATCGGGAGCGCGGGAAATAATACCGGCAAAGAGCAGTATCGAGATACCGTTGCCAATTCCCTTAGAGTCAATCTGTTCACCCAACCACATAACAAGTGCGGAACCTGCAGTAAATGCAAGTATGATAACGAACGCGGCGAAAACCACCGAGCCGCCCGACACACTGAGATAACGGTTGCCTTTGAGGTAGAAGAAGAACGCCGTACCCTGAATGAGTGCGAGGATAACCGTTGTATAACGGGTTATCGCAGCAAGTTTCTTCTGACCTTCTTCGCCTTCCTTGGAGAGTCTCTCAAGGTAAGGAATAGCAACACAGAGAAGTTGAATGATAATCGAACTGTTAATGTACGGAGTTACCGACATAGCGAAGATAGCACCGTATTCAAGTCCACCGCCGGTGAGTATCGACAGATAACTGAAGAACTCATTAGCGGCCCCTGAATCGCCGGCGGCTTTAAGAGCCGACACGTCAATATAGGGGACAGGGATAACCGAGCCAATGCGGAAAACCGCGATGATGAAAATCGTAAAAAGAATCTTATTTCGAAGTTCTTTGATCTTCCATGCGTTTCTTAAGGTTTCCAGCATACTCAAATCACCTCAGCCTTTCCGCCAGCGGCGTTTATCTTCTCTGCAGCAGAAGCAGAGAATGCACTGAGGTTAACGGTCAACTTTTTAGTGAGTTTACCGTTACCGAGAACCTTTACAGGGAGGTTATCCTTCTTGATGATACCGGCTGCTTTAAGAGCAGCAGCATCAACAACTGCACCGTCCTCGAACACTTCAAGAGCGGAAACGTTGATAGATATCCATTCCTCGGCAAAAATATTGTTGAAGCCACGCTTCGGTACGCGTCTTTGAAGTGGCATCTGACCGCCTTCAAAACCCGGTCTCATACCGTGACCGGCACGAGCCTTCTGACCTTTATGACCTTTTCCGGCAGTTTTGCCGTTACCGGAGCCATGACCTCTGCCTATACGCTTCGATTCCTTAACAGAACCGACAGCCGGAGACAATTCATGCAATTTCATAGTTCGCACCTCCTTGATTAGCGGTACGCTGTACCGCATCGTCACACGTTTGTGACATACAATAAGTTTAACCCTCGATGATTGCTACAAGGTGGGAAACCTTATTGATTTTGCCCCTTGTCTGAGCGTTGTCGGGCTGAACCTTTACATCGCCAACCTTATGAAGACCAAGTGCTTCAACGGTAGCTATCTGGTCCTTTTTGCAACCGATAGTGCTCTTTACAAGTTTAACAGTAAGGCCGGCAGCCTTTTTCTTTGTTGCCATAGTGCTGCTCCTCCTTAACCTATGATTTCCTTGACAGATTTGCCGCGTACTGCAGCAACCTGAGCGGCATCACGGAGTGATGCGAGACCCTGTACGGTTGCGCGAACTACGTTACAGGGGTTATTGGAACGCAGAGCCTTTGTACGGATATCCTTGATACCTACCATTTCAACAACGGCACGAACTGCACCGCCGGCGATAACACCGGTACCGGGAGCAGCCGGCTTCATAAGAACACGGCCTGCACCGAATGCGCCGATTGTTTCGTGGGGGATGGTGGTGCCTTTAAGAGAAACCTTAATAAGATTCTTCTTGGCGTCCTCGATACCCTTACGGATAGCGTCCGGCACCTCGCCTGCTTTACCGAGACCGTAGCCTACGATACCGTTTCCGTCACCGACAACTACGAGGGCCGAGAATTTCATTACACGACCACCCTTAACGGTTTTAGAAACACGGTTGATAGCAACTACGCGCTCCTTTAAATCTAATACAGATGCGTCAATATTTGTAGCCAAAAGTCTTCCTCCTCCTTCTTAGAACTTGAGGCCGCCCTCACGGGCACCTTCGGCAAGCTCCTTGACACGGCCGTGGTAAATATATCCGCCGCGGTCAAATACAACCTCGGTGATACCCTTACCTGCAGCACGTTCAGCGATTAACTTTCCAACCTTGCGTGCACCCTCACAGTTGCTACCGCTTAAATCGAAATCTTTTTCGTTAGAAGCGGCAGCCGCGAGTGTAACGCCGTTTACATCGTCGATAAGCTGAGCGTAAATATGGCTGTTGGAGCGGAATACATCAAGACGGGGGCACTCGGGCGTACCGCTGATTTTCGAGCGAACGCGTACGTGGCGCTTAATTCTCGCCTGATTGCTATTAGGTTTGCTAACCATTTAATATACACTCCTTTATTACTTCTTAGCACCCTTGGCGGCCTTACCTTCCTTGCGGCGGATGTACTCGTCAACGTACTTGATTCCCTTGCCCTTATACGGCTCGGGCGGACGCTTCTTGCGGACATCGGCTGCAAACTGGCCAACCTGCTGCTTATCGGCACCGCTGATGATAATCTTATTCGGAGCCGGAACCTCAATGCTGATTCCTGCAACCTCAGGCATAATTACCTGATGCGAGAAACCGAGGTTCATTACTAAATTGTTTCCCTGCTTCTGAACACGGTAACCAACACCGTTTACATCAAGTTCCTTTTTATAACCGTCGGTTACACCGATGATCATATTGGAAATGAGTGTACGGGTAAGACCGTGCTTA